>NZ_CP009788.1:2830000-2907500 GCF_000817955.1 Geobacter pickeringii
AATGTTGTCCATCTGGCCATCCACGAGGTCGCCAGTGCAGACGAGGAGATCGGGGTCGGCCGCCCGAACGGCGGCCAGCATCCGGCGGAGGCGCTCCTCTCTGACGATGAGCCCCACATGGACATCGGAGATCTGGGCGATGATCAGCTTCTCGACGCCGAGAGGGAGCTTGGGGGTCCGGATTGTGAGCCGCTCGGTCCGGATCGCAAGGGCATCGTGATAGCCGTAGGCGGCGGCAAGGAGGGCATAGGCAGCGGCAATGCCGAAGGCCGACCCCGGGGGAAGACGGAGGTGGGTGAATTCCCCGCGGCTGAGCAGCTCGCCGACCCGCAACAGCAGATGCCAGCAATCACCCAGGAGCGAACAGCTGAAAAAGAGGAAGAGGAATCCCATCCAGCAGTAGCCGCTCCAGGCGAGGAGTCGGGCGGGCTCCTCAAATCCCTCCCGCTCGGCGACCCGGACGAGGATCGGGGCAACGGCCATAAGGGCGAGAAAGAGGGCCAGCGCCCCCCCCACGGCGGGACCGAAACCGAAGGCGGCTCGGGCCTTGGTGTAGAAGTAGAGGTGGGTTCCGCAGTAGACCAGGAAAAACGTCGCCAGAAAGATGGACATGACTCTCCCCTGCACGATTGTCGGGGCGCACCCCTCTCGAAAACTCTACCACATTGACGGTTTACTTGCGAGACGGCCGCATGCTATAAGTTTATATTCATCCTTTCTCATCACGGCATGGTGCGCACGTGAAAACTCCTCGCTACTCCCGCCGCTTCGTCGTCCCGGACATCCACGGCTGCAGCAGGACCCTCGACCGGCTCCTCGGAGAGGGGATCGGCCTGACGCGCAGCGACGACCTCTATCTCCTCGGTGACTACATCGACCGGGGACCGGGGAGCAGGGAGGTCCTCGACATTCTCCGGGGACTGGTCCTGAAGGGATACCGGGTCTGGCCGGTGCGGGGAAACCATGAGGAGATGTTCCTGAACGGCTGCCGGGACCGGGAGCTCTTCCGGGTCTGGATGCTGAACGGGGGGGGCGCCACCCTGGCAAGCTTCGGCGTGGAGGACCCCTGCGAGGTTCCGCCCGCCTACCGGCGCTTCCTGGAGGAGATGCCCCTCTACCGCATTCTTCCCGATTTCGTCCTTGTCCACGGAAGTCTCAACTTCGCCCTTCCCGACCCATTCGCCGACCGGGAGGCGATGCTCTGGAGCCGTTCCCTGGAGGTACGGCGGGAGAAGATCGGCGGACGCAGGCTCATCGGTGGCCATACCCCCATGACCCGGGAGGCAATCGCCCGTGGGCTCGCCACCGACCGGATTGTCCTCGACAACGGCTGCGTCTATGCCGGCGAAGCGGGGCTAGGGAGCCTCGCGGCCCTGGAGCTCGACAGCATGGCCCTCTATTTCCAGGAGAACATCGACCGATGAACCACTTTCCCAAGGAGTTCCGCCGGGCGTGAACACACTCACGGCTAAAAATTTTACGATCTTCGTCATCCCCATCGCGCTGCTGACGGCGACCTTCTGCCTCATGCCCCGGGTGACGGAGCTCCCCCCGGCGCGGCTCGAACTCCTCGTCCACCTTCCCTATCTGGCAGTGGCCCTCGGCATGATCCTCTCGGTCCACTTCCACCGCGGACGCGCCCTCTTCGTCTTTCTCCTGCTCGCCGCCTCCTACTGGAGTTTCCGGGGGCACCTGACCGGGGCACCACGGGGGATCGAGGCGACGGTCCTCTTCCAGGCCGTCACCTTCCTCGTACCGCTCAACATCGCCCTCTTCTCTCTCATGCGGGAGCGGGGGATCGTGACCGTGGCGGGACGGATCCGCCTTGCCTTCCTGGCGGGCCAGGCCCTCTTCGTCTGGTGGGCCATGGAGCCGGGGCACGTGGCGATCCAGCAGTTTCTGGGGCGGCAGTTCACCGCCGGCAGCTTTCCGGCCGGCTCTCCCCTCCCCCAGCCGGCCCTGCCGGCCATGGCCCTTTCCGGCATCGTGGTGGCGGTGCGGGCAAGCCTGAAGCAGTCCCCCATCGACAGCGCATTCCTCGGCTGCCTTGCCGCCTTCAGCGTGGCGTGCAACGGCATCGCCCACCCCTACGCCACCCCGGTTTTCATGACCGCCGCCGCGGTGATCCTGTCGCTGGGGGTCCTGAAGGATTCCTACAACATGGCGTTCCGGGACGAACTTACCGGCCTCCCCTCGCGCCGGGCGCTCAACGAGCAACTCTCCTGGCTCGGCCGGCGCTACTGCGTCGCCATGGTCGACGTGGACCACTTCAAGAAGTTCAACGACACTTACGGCCACGACGTGGGAGACCAGGTGCTCCGGCTGGTGGCGTCGAAGCTGCGCGGCGTCAGCGGCGGCGGAAAGGCCTACCGCTACGGCGGCGAAGAGTTCACCATCCTCTTCCCCCACAAGGAGCGGGAGGAGGTCCTCGCCCACCTGGAAGAACTGCGCGGCACCATCGCCGACTACCAGATGCGGCTGCGGGGAAACGACCGCCCCTCTTCCTGCCGGGAGGGAAAGCGCCAGCGCAGCAATACCTCCCGGAGCCAGGGAACCGTCTCGGTCACCGTCAGCATCGGCGTGGCCGAGAGCGGCGGCGACCGGCGCCGACCCGCCGACGTCATCAAGGCCGCCGATCAGGCCCTCTACCGCGCCAAAGGGCGGGGACGCAACCTGGTGAGCGTCTGAATTGCATTCCCGTTTCTCCCCGATATACTTGATTCGTTGACCGGCGACCGAGCCATCAGCCACCGCGCGGTGCCGGCTCCGCACAATGAAACCACGGAGGGGATCATGAAACGGAACGTCATCGCACGGGCAACCCTGGCGGCATTCACCTTCACCACCCTCACCGGCTGCGTCACTGTCTCCGAGGAGCACAAAGGGGCGGCCAAGGGGGCCGGATATGGTGCCGCGGCCGGAGCCATCGCCGGCGCGGTGTTGGCGGGAGAGGGATCCCGCACGAAGGGAGCGGTCCTCGGCGGCCTCGCCGGCGCCCTCATCGGCGGCATCATCGGCAACTACACCATCGACAAGAAACAGACCGCCGAGCAGACGGCGACCCGCTACAACTTCCAGCCCTCCTCGGGCACCATGGTCCGGATCGAGAACGTGGGAGTCACCCCTACAAGCGTCCGCCCCGGCGAAAAGGTGGAGATCCAGACCACCTACGCCCTTCTCATGCCCAATGCCAATTCCCAGGCCAGCGTGACCGAATCGGTGGAACTGCGCCACGAGGGAGACCTCGTCGGCAACCCCGAAACGATGGTCACCCACGCCGGCGGCACCTACACCTCCACCATCCCGATCGTTCTCCCGGCCGACGCCAAAAAGGGAACCTACCGGGTCATCGCCACGGTGAAGACCGAGTCGGGGCGCGACACCCGCGAAACGACCTTCACGGTCCGGTAGTATTCCCTCCCCCGTCCCCATGCACACCATCCGGCCGCGGCCGCCCCCCGGCGGTAGCGGCCGCGCTGCTCCGTCCCTGCATCGGCTTGAGCGCACTGCCCTCACGCCTCGCCGGCGAAGACGGCACCCGGAGTCAGCACGGAGGTCCACCGCATGATTTCATTCATGGTAAACGGCAAGCGCCAGCAGGTGAATGTCGCCCCCGACACGCCGCTCCTCTGGGTGATCCGGGAGGAGATCGGCCTCACCGGAACCAAGTTCGGCTGCGGCATGTCCCTCTGCGGAGCCTGCACCGTCCATGTGGACGGCCGGGCGGTCCGCTCCTGCGTCACCCCGGTTTCGGCCGTGGCGGGGAAGAGCGTCACCACCATAGAGGGGATCCCCGAGGAGCACCCGGTGAAGCAGGCGTGGATCGCCGAGGACGTCCCCCAGTGCGGCTGGTGCCAGCCGGGACAGATCATGGCCGCCACCGCCCTGCTGGCGGAAAACCCCGCGCCCGACGACGCAGCCATCGACGACGCCATGTCGGGGGTCCTCTGCCGCTGCGGGACCTACCAGCGGATCAGGAAGGCTATCCACCGGGCCGTCGGGATGAAGGGGAAAGGGGGAACGCCATGAACGGGACCGTCACCATGAGCCGTCGTGCATTCCTCAGGACCGGCGCCGTTCTGGGCGGGGGGCTGATCCTCGGCGTCCACCTCCCCCTCGGCACCGCCCGGGGGGTGGAGCCTCCCGGCAAGACCTTCGCCCCCAACGCCTTCCTCCGGATCGGCTCCGACGACTCGATCACCGTCATCGTCAACAAGTCGGAGATGGGACAGGGGGTATACACCGCCCTGCCGATGATCGTGGCCGAAGAGCTGGAGGTCGACCCGGCGGTGATCCGGGTGGAACCGGCTCCCGTGGCACCGGCATACAACCACGCCCTCTGGGGAATCCAGGTGACCGGCGGGAGCACGAGCGTGCGGACCGAGTGGGAGCGCCTCGCCCAGGCCGGCGCCGCCGCGCGCCAGATGCTGATCGCCGCGGCGGCCGGGAGATGGGAAGCGAAGCCGGCGGAGTGCCGGGCCGAGAACGGACAGGTCGTCCACCAGCCTACCGGCCGGCGCCTTTCCTACGGCACTCTCGCCGAGGCGGCCGCGCGGCTCGAACCGCCGCAGGGGGTCCGCCTCAAGGGGCCCGGTGAACAGAAAGTCATCGGCCGGGGAGTGAAGCGCCTCGACACCCCGGCCAAGGTGAACGGCACCGCTCTCTTTGGCCTCGACGTCAGCATCCCCGGGATGCTGACCGCCGTGGTCGCCCGCCCGCCGGTCTTCGGCGCCCGGGCGACGCGGATCCGGGAGGACCTGGCGGAGAAGGTGCCGGGCGTAAAGCGGATCATCCCCATCGACGCCGGCGTGGGGGTGGTGGCCGTGAGTCTTCCGGCGGCCCTGAACGGGCGGAAGGCCCTTGAGATCCAGTGGGACGAGGGGCCCCTTGCCACCCTCGACAGCGACCGCCAGCGGGAAGCATACGCGGAGATGGCGAAAAAGCCAGGGGCCGTGGCGGCCAGCCGTGGCGACGCCGATGTCGCCCTGACAAAGGCGGCGAAGCGGATCAACGCGGTCTACACCCTCCCCTACCTTGCCCACGCCCCCATGGAGCCGCTAAACTGCGTGGCAAGCGTCCGCCCCGACGGGTGCGACATCTGGACCGGCACCCAGATGCAGACCGGCGACCGGGATGCGGCGGCGAAGATCACGGGGCTTCCCAAGGAAAAGATCAATCTCCGGACCATGCTCCTGGGCGGCGGCTTCGGGCGCCGGGCAGTCCCCGACTCCCACTTCATGCGGGAGGCGGTTCAGCTCTCCAAGGCTATCGGCAAGCCGGTGAAGGTGGTCTGGACCCGGGAGGACGACCTTCACGGCGGATGGTACCGCCCCTCCTCCTACAACGTGCTGGCGGCGGGGCTCGACCGGGCCGGGATGCCGGTCGCCTGGACGCACCGGATCGTCTGCCAGTCCATCGCCATGGGGACCCCTTTCGAAGGGGCAATGGTGAAGAACGGCGTCGATGACACCTCCGTGGAGGGGGCCGCCGACTCACCCTACGAGGTCCCCAACTTCCGTTGCGACCACCACATGGCCCCGGCTGGGGTGCCCGTCCTCTGGTGGCGCTCCGTAGGCCACTCCTTCACCGCCTTCGTCAAGGAGAGCTTCATCGACGAACTGGCCCACGCCGCGGGGCACGACCCGTACCGCTACCGCCGCGCCCTCCTGGCAAAGCACCCGCGGGTCGCCGGCGTCCTCGACCTGGCGGCGGAAAAGGCGGGGTGGGGAAAACCGCTGCCGCCGGGGCGGGGACGGGGGATTGCCGTGCACGAATCGTTCGGCAGCTTCATCGCCCAGGTGGCGGAGGTTTCGGTGAACGGCCAGGGTGAGATCAGGGTCCACCGGGTGGTCTGCGCCGTGGACTGCGGCCGGTTCGTCAACCCTGAGATCATCGCCTCCCAGATGGAGTCGGGGGTCGCCTTCGGCCTCTCCGCGGCGCTGCACGGCGCCATCACCTTCGCCGACGGCCGGGTCCGGCAGACGAACTTCCACGACTACCCGATCATCCGAATGCGGGAGATGCCGACGGTGGAGACCCACATCGTAAAAAGCGATGAAAAACCGGGAGGAATCGGCGAGCCGGGGGTTCCCCCCATCGCACCGGCAGTGGCGAACGCCCTCTTCGCCCTGACCGGCGCGCGGCTGCGGACTCTGCCGATGACGCCGGAGCGGGTGCGGGAGGCCCTGGGGAAAGGATGAGCGATCACGTGCTCTATCGGGAACTGATCCGGCTGAGCGAGGCAGGGATGCCGGCGGCCCTGGCGACGGTGGTGGAGACGAGCGGGTCGAGCCCGCGCAAGGCGGGGGCCAAGATGCTCGTCCGGCACGACGGCACGACCCTTGGCACCGTGGGAGGCGGCCGGGTGGAGCTGGAGACGGTGACGGCGGCCCTGGAGGCGATCCGCGAAGGGAAACCCCGCACGGTGGCCTTCATCCTCACGGAGGAGCATGGCCACGTCTGCGGCGGCCGGCTCCTGGTCTACGTGGAGCCGGCCGCGAGCCGGCCGCGCCTCATCATCGCCGGGGCCGGCCATATCGGGAAGGCCCTCGTCCGGGCGGCCTCCTTCGCCGGCTACCGGGTCGCCGTGGCCGACGACCGCCCGGGCTACGCCGACCGGGAGCAGCTCCTCGACGCCGACGAAGTGCTGACTGGGGAGTATGATGGGGTGTTCGCGGGGCTCTCCGTCGACGGCGCCACGGCAATCGTCATCGCCACCACCGGCTTCGAGAAGGACTTCGCCGCCGTGCGGGGAGCGCTCCGGACCCCGGCCCCCTTCATCGGCCTCATCGGCAGCGCCCGCAAGCGCGAGGCGCTTCTGCGAACCCTGACGGACGAAGGGTATCCACCGGGTGAGATCGACCGGGTCACCATTCCGGTGGGAGTTGCCATCGGCGCCGAGACCCCTGAGGAGATCGCCGTCAGCATCGTCGCCCAGCTCATCGGACAGAGGAGGCTCCATGGAGGTAGCGGCACTGCTTCTGGCCGCCGGGAACTCCCGGCGGATGGGGGTCTGCAAGCAGCTGCTGCGGCTCGCTGACCGGCCGGCCATTGTCCACTGCGTCGACACCCTCGTTGCCGCCGGCATCGGGGAGATCGTCGTGGTGGTCGGCTCCCGGGGAGACGCCGTGGCGGCGGCAGTGGCGGGCTATCCGCTGACGGTGGCGGTCAACGCCGGCGAGGAGTGCGAGATGGCCGACTCGGTCCGCACCGGCCTCGCCCGGCTCGCCGCCGGAGCAACGGCGGTGATGGTGGCGCTTGCCGATCATCCCCTCGTCAGGCCCGATACGATCCGGGCCCTCGTGGAGCGGCACCGGGAGGAGCCCGACGCCATTATCATCCCGGTGCACGACGGGGTCAAGGGGCACCCGACCCTCTTCCCCCGCGCCGTCATCGCCGGAATCGCGGCGCTCCCCACCCTCCGGGAGGTCATCGCCCGGCACCGGGACAAGGTCCGGCTGGTACCGGTGGCCGACGAGGGTGTGGTGCGGGACATGGATGTGTGGGAGGACTATCTGGCGGTTGCCGAACGGTTCAGCGCGGGGAGCTGATCCGACGGGAGGCGAAAAAAGAAAAGGCGGAACCCGGCGACGCAGCGCGCCCGGTTCCGCCTTTTCCATTCCGGAGAGAGGAGTGGGTTACTCGTACATATCCCGTCCCCAGGAATCCTTGAACTGGATCCGGCGAAGGGTGTTCTGGGCCGAGACCTCGTCGATGATCCTTTCGGCCTCTTCCTCGGTGAAACCGACGCTGGGCCGTACCCCCATCCAGTGGGTTGTCTCCCCCGACGGGTTATCGAGGGGACGCGGAATCGCCGGCCCCGGCTTGTACTTGCTGTTCAGAAAAAGGGCCGCCTCGTACTGGCGCGGCCGCTTCACGAGACGCACGTCAACGAGGAAGCCATTCTTGGTCTCTTTGGACAAAATCGAATCCAAGACATCCATATCGCGGGGTACTTCGCTGAACTCAGGCATTGCTTCCCTCTCAGAGTATGGTTTTGGCGTGGGGGGCTCCAACTCCCTTACTAATGAATATCGGCAGCGGGAGGCATCTTCTTGAGGAGAAATTCGCTCGCCTCCCGATCCACCCGCCGGATGTGACCCTTGAGCCAATCGATCAGGAGCTGGTTCACCCGCAGGACGAAATCGCGTGTTGGTCCCGTGGTCTGGAGCTCCTGCCGAAATTGGCCGATCCGGTCTCGCATGAGAACATGCTGCAGCCGGTGGTTTTCATAGCCGGGGAAGTCGTGGCGCTGCAGGAGCGTTTCCTCGGTGTCGAAATGGGTTTTCACGTAATCATCGAGAAAATCGAGCATCCGCAGGACCTCGGCCAGCTCTCTCCCCGCAACGCAGGCATCGAGGAGCTGATCGAGCTGGCAGAACAGCTGCCGGTGCTGGCTGTCAATTTCACTGATTCCCACTGTCAAATCGTCGGACCACATGGTGTCGTCTCCGGGCGGAATACCGCGTCGTTTTGGGGTGATAACCTTTTGGCGTCCCTTTTACTAGCAAAAGGGGAGCCAACGTCAGCACGGTTCGAAGATGACGAACCCGGCCGCCGGCACCATCACCTCCACGGCGTGGACGAAATCGTTGATCCGCCGCACCGTCATCGTCCGGCGCAGCTGGGTGGAGTCAGTGGAATAGATGCAGGCGAACCGGCTCCCGTCTGCGTGGAGGCTGTGATCCACGAGCACCCATGCGGTGCGGGGCTGGTCGGCATCGGTATTGATGGCGAGGAGCATCTCTTCGGTGTCGAAGATGCGGGACCAGGGGACAACGGAACGGATCTCTCCCCCCATGGCGAAGGGGAGCCCGAAGTTGATTCCGTCCCCCGAGATCTCCCGCAGATACTGGCGCCCGCGCCGCAGCACCACCTTCTCCTTCCGCAGGGCCAGGATCTTTGCGAATTCGCGGTATACCGGGCTCTCCTCGTCGAAGAAGTGGACCCCGCTGGTGCGAAACGCGCCGAAGGGGCCGCCGAACATGCATTCGCGCAGGTAACGGTCATCCCCTCCTTCGCCGTCGAAGGCCTGCTCGGTCCCGTAATAGACGCACGGGATGCCGATGGTGGTGACGTTCAGGGCAAGGGCGTTCAGGACGAGCCGCCGCCACTTCAGGTCGCCGGCGCAGAAGCGCTCCTTCTTGGCGCCGCGGCAGACCTGGTCGTGATCGTCGATCACCGTCACCACCTTGTTGCGGAACCAGACGTGGGAATCCTTGCGCACCAGGAGCGAGTTGCGGAAGAGGTCGAAGTAGCCGGACGGGTCGCTCCGCCCCTTCACCAGATCTTCGAGCTTCAGGGGGATTTCGTCCACCCCGAGGGCGGCGTTGAGGCCGGTGGTCTCCAGGGTCTCGAAGGCAAACTCCCGGCCGCCGGTGATCTCGCCGATGAGGTAGAAGTTCTCCTTGCCGAGCCGCTGGGCGAATTCGTGGATCGTGGAGGCGAAGAAGCGCGTCGCCCCGCTCCCCATGTGCTTCACGGTGTCGATGCGGTAGCCGTCGAGGTCGGCGAAGGCAAGCCAGTACTTGTAGACCTCGCAGAGTGCCAGCAGCGCCGGTGACGGCGTGAACGCATCCACCTCCCCGTCGCCCAGGTGGATATCTTTGAGGTCGAAGAAGTCGCCGTCCAGAAACTCATGGTAGCGGTCCCAGTCCTGGATATGCCCCATGCGGGTGAATCCCTCCGGGGCCTGGAGCTCCCAGGGCCAGACCGCGCCGTCGGGCCAGGCGTCGGGGTTGACCGCAAGATCCACGGGGCCGAAGGGGAGCGAGGGGGTGCCGTCACCCCGCCGGAACCCCTGCACCGGGTAGACGGTGCCGCCGTCATAGGGGGTATAGCCCCGGTCGTAGGCAAAGACGTTCCCCGCGTGGTTCAGGATGATGTCGAGGATGACGTAGATGCCGTTGTCGTGGGCGACCTTCACCATCTCCCGCAGGTCATCCCGCGTTCCGAAGTGGGGGTCGACATCGAGGAAATCCTGGATGCCGTAACCGTGGTAGGTGGGGATGAAGGAGCACTGCTTGAAGAGGGGGCTTACCCAGACGGCGGTCACCCCGAGGCGGCGCAGATACCCCATCTTCTCAGTGAGCCCCTTCAGGGTGCCGCCGCACCAACGGCTCCCCGCCTCACGCCAGGCCGCGGCCTCCGGCTCGGTGCGGACGGCGTTCCCCTCGTCGCCGGGGCGGCAGAGGGGGGTTGTCCCCGTTGTCACCACGTGCCCCCGGTTGTCGCGACACCCCGTTTCGCGCCCGTCGGAGAAGCGATCGAGGAGGAGAAAGTACAGTACCTGGTCCTCCCAGGCGGCGGGGGAAGGGTGAAACGTGCGGTCGACGAAGCTTTCCAGATCCAGATCCCTGATCGATTGCGGTGCCGTCATGGCGCTTTCCTCCCTGATCCGTTTCCTTCTCCGCGAAAAAACAAACCCCCTCCCGCAGGGGAGGGGGCGACCGGCGCGGGCCGTCGGCCGGCTACGAGATCTTCAGCACGATTTTCCCGAAATGCTTGTCCTCTTCCATCATCCGGTGGGCTTCCACCACCTGATCGAGGGGGAAGACCTTCTCGATGATCGGGACGATGGTCCGGTCGGCGAACTTCGGGAGCGCCGTCTTCGTGAACTCGGCCACGATCTCCCCCTTGTCCTTCACCGGGCGGGAGCGGAGCACGCTTCCGATGATCTGCTGGCGCTTCACCATCATGAGGGCCAGATTGAGCTCGGCCTTGATGCCGCTGATGATGCCAATGATGACGAGCCGCCCGGCGTAGGCCAGGGAGTTCATGTTGGGAGCGAGGTACTTGGCACCCACGTGGTCGAGGATGACGTCGGCCCCCTTCTTGGCGGTGAACTCCTTCACCGCCTCCGAGAAGTCGGGGGTCTGGGTGAAGTCGATGACGAGATCTGCCCCCAGCTCCTTCACCCGCTCCATCTTGGCCGGGTGGGCGGTGACGATGATCTTCGTGTTCGGGACCAGCGCCTTGCAGAGCTGGATGCCGGCGGTGTTCACCCCGCCGCCGCCGCCGTGGAGGATGGTGGTGTTCTTATCCTTGAGGCCGCCGATCATGAAGACGTTCAGGAATGCCGTGATGTACGACTCGCAGACGCAGGCCGCCTCCTCGAAGCTCATGCTCTCGGGGATCCGCATGAGATGGTTGGCGTAGGCCACCGCGTACTCGGCGTAGCCACCGCCACCCACCAGCGACATGACCCGGTCCCCCACCTGCCAGCCGGTCACTCCCGGCCCCAGCTCCTCGATGGTGCCGGCGACCTCCAGGCCGAGGACCTCCGAATCGCCCGGAGGGGGGGGATACTTTCCCTCGCGCTGGACGAGATCGGGCCGGTTGATGGAGGTGGCCACCACCTTCACCAGCACCTGCCCCTCGGCGGGCTTCGGCCGCTCCACCTCCCCAACCGTAAGGACTTCGAGTCCGCCGAAACCGTTAAGCAGTACCGCTTTCATACCGTTTCCTCCTTGCACGGAAATACCATGGAAAAATGTGCCGACACTCTAACCAACAAACAGCGTTATGTAAACACAAAAGAGGGAGGAAACACGCCGCCGTTTCCGGCACTATCCCCGCCGGCAGAGGGCCGGCACCTTGGCCAGGGCGCGGGCCCGCTTCTCCGGGTCGGCGGGGAGCGAGACCGCATCCATCATGAAGCCGACGGTCTCTACGAAGGCAAAGGCGTCGCGGACCGCCTTCGCGCAGGCGTCGGCAGTTGCGGGTTGCGTATCGGGGGAGTAGACGAGGGTCTTGCGATCGGTTTCCAGGGTCCAGGCCACGAAGACCCGGAAGCCGGCGCCACGCTTCAGGGCGCAGATGTAGGCGCCGCAGCTCTGGGGCTTGTGCCCCTCGGGGGAAATGGTCACCATGTTGAGGGTCTGGTGGAGCTCGACGACCTCGTCGGCGACGCCGTATTCGATGCAGTCGAGACTCTTGTCGAGGTGGAAGGAAGCCGGCGCCTCATCCCCCTCGACCGGGCCGGGGGCGCCGAAGGAGGTGAACCCACTTCCCCCTCCCATGAAGGCGAAGGGATCGGCCTCGGCCTCTCCCCCCCCGTTCAGGAGGGCATCGACGGCAGTCCCCACCTCCTCGTCCCAGCCGGTCTCGAACGCTTCCGCACCCTTGCCCGTCCCTGACGGAACGGGGGTGCTGGCCACCACCTCCGCAGTGGAAGAGCGCCGGCGCTCCGCCGGGGGAAGGGGGGGCGGGGCCTGTTCCGGCTTCCGGGGTTCGCCCTGTTTCGCCGCGGCTCCCCCCTCCTTCTGGGCCGCAAGGTGCTCCACCTCGGCCTGGAGCGCCGCAATGCGGGCCGCAGCGGTCTGTTCGGCGAGCCCCTTGGTCACCGCCAGCCGTTCCACTTCCTCCTTCAAGGCCGAGACATCGGCCGTCGCCTGTGCCAGCAGTTCAGCCGATGCCCCCCCCTTGGCCGAGATCACCCGCTCCACCGCCGCCCGTTCGGCAGTGGCAAGCTCCGCCTCGGCAACGAGCCGCGCCAGGCGCTCGACGCCGGCGGCGCGGGCCGCTTCCCGCTCTGCGGTTCGCTGGGAGACGATCTCCTGAAGAGCGGCGACGTCTGCCGCAAGGCGCGACTCGTCCGCCGCCGTCGCCGCTGCCAGACGCGTCGCCTCCGCCTCCAGCCCGGCGATCCGCGCCGCAGCCGCTTTCGCGTTATCCTGCCTGGAGGTGGTCAACCGCCCGATCTCGGCGGAGATGGCATCGATCCGCTGCGCGCCGCCTTCCTCGTCCGCCCGGACGTCGGTTTCGAGCTGCTGCAGTTCGCCGCGCAGCCGGTCGGCCTCCCCTGCAAGCCGCTCGCGGCTCTGCACGGCAGCCTCAACGGCCGACCGGAGCTCTTCTTTGAGCCGCGCCACCTCCTGGCGAAGGCGTGCCACGTCCGGGGCCTCCGCCCCCTCGGCCGCGGCACGTTCCGCCGTCAGGCGCTCCACCTCCTTCCGGAGCTCCTCGCCGCGCGTGGCGGCCTTCTGTTCCGCCTTCTGCTTCTCGGCAGTCAGGCGGGTCACCTCGGCCTCCAGACGCTTCGACTCCGCCGCCAGTGCCGCCCCCTCCACCTCCGCAGCCCGGCGCGCCTCATCCCGTTCCCGCCCGAGCCGTTCGATCTCCGCAGCCAATCCGGCCTGCCGCTCGGCCCACCGTTTCTCGGCGTCCTCCTTCTCGGTCCCGAGCCGTTCGGCCTCGGCAGACAGGGCTGCCACGCGGGCGGCCGGCTCTTCGACCGGAGCGGCGGAAGCCTTCGCGGAGGGAGGAGGTTTCTCTTCCGGCTTCTCCCCTTCCGCGCCGACCACCGCCTCATCCATCGCCGGCGCCGACGACGGCTTGCGGATCACGCGGATGTCGCGGATGACCACCTCGCGCATCGCCTTGCCGTACTTGAGGCTCACCTCCCGCAGCGTGAAGCCGAGCTCGGCAAGGAAGGCGCTGGCCTCCTTGACGAGGCGGTCGACGGGGGAGCGGGCCGGCGGCGGGGGCTCGGGGCGGTAGATAAAGGATTTTTTCCGGTCAACCTGTTCAAGGACGGCGTAGACCCGGACGACATCGTTCTGGCGGACAACACAGACATAGGCATTGCAGGGGCGGGGAGCAAGCTTGCCCGGGGCGGCGGGGAGAGGTGCGTCGGAGCGGTGAATCTCGATGACATCGGCCTCGTCGGCCTCAATGCTGCCGAGCGACGTGTCGAGAACGAACATGGCAGACCTCTTCAGTGCGGATGATGGGGAAATATCCGTTACACTCTACCCGATTTTCCCGGATTGGCAAACGGAGTCACGGGGAAGGAATGAGTGCTGGAAGGGAACCGCGGGTCAGGGGAGCTCCACCGTCAGGGAAGCGCCGTCGGAAATCCGGAGCTTCTTTTCGATCGACTTGCAGAGGATGATCTTTCCGTCGGAGGAGGCATCATTCTCGTTGACGACCATGACCGCGAAGATCCCCGACAGGCCGCTGTCCGGATTGGTGAGCCTGAGTTTCTTGGTGGTCCCCGTCCGGTAAAAGGCGCTGATCTGCCGGGACGTCGCCGGGGTGATGGCCGCCATGCCGAACTGCTCGAACGAGCCGCCGATGGCACTGTTCTGAATGTGGCAGGCGGGGAGGGTCAGTACGTCGAGAATCGCGGCAGCGGCGGGGGCGGCTAATGGCGCCTCCGTCCTCCCCTCCCCGATGAGGGATTCGAGCTTTCCCTTGGCAACGTTGAGGGAGATGGCAAGCACCTGGAGATTGATCGCCTTGGCGCAGAGGAGAAGAAGAAACGCCTCCCGGAGCGGTTTGACGACGATCCGGCCGTCCTGGTAGCGTAAATCGACGAGATCGAATGCCCCGGCACTGCTCCTGACGCCGGTGCCCGGGTCGGCCACCGTGGCGGCAACCCCCTGGAGGATGGAGAGGTCGAACAGGGGAGGAAAGGCATGGGCCACCACCTCGCCGGCGGCACCGCACACCAGGCTCCCGATCACCCCCGGAACCGTGTTGATCTGCTGCAGGACATCATCCATCGTCTTGTCGAACTCCCCTTCCCCGGACTCTCTGGCCAACCCGGCGGTCACTTCCGTGCGGCGAATGCGGTGCGGATGTCGGCCTCCACCTGGGCAAGGGGGCTTTCCGTCTTCACTGCGATGGAAATATAGTGGTTCTTGGCCTCGAAAAGCAGGAGCTGGCTCCCCTTTCCATGAACCGCCGCAGACCTGGTCTCTCCCAGGCCAAAGAGACTGCCGAGCCGGTTGCCGATTCCCGCCAGAGCGACCCCCCTGCCGGCCAGCGCCTCCGCCTCGAAGCTCTCGTCCTCCACCGTGGTGCCGTCACGCTTGAGGAGCACCGCATAGGAAACCCCGGCGATTTGCAGCAGCCGTTCCGCGATGGGACTCATCCTCCGCCGGACCGTTGTCATGGCGGCCTCGTCGCTTCCCGTGGGCGAGAGGAGACCCGCCTGCTCCTCGTCCATCAGCCGGTGGGCTTCGAGGAGAAGATAGCTGATGCTCTGCTGGATCGTCCGGCTCGTGGTGGTTACCTTCGGCTGGATGGAGAACCGTCCCCCTGGCCAGCGGATGATCTCGTACAGGGCCAGATCTCCCGACCGTCCCTCCTGCTCCGCATGGATGATCTCGCCGTCGCGGAAGAAGATCATCCCCTGCCGTTCGCGATATTCCACACAGATGCAGCCGGAAAACCGGTTCTGCCCCTTGAGCTGGATCACGTCCGTCAGGGGGAGGCCGGCGACGGAACCTTCGAAACCATTGATTTTTTCACGCTGCGCCGTCTCTGCCGTCATGACGCTACCCTCGTTGGTAGATGATCAACACCGTCTCACTAGCACATTCCATGCCTTGGCCACCGGCGAGCCCGGGAAGAAAACCAACACCCCGCCTACTTGTGACAGACCGCGCAATCACGCACGACCACAATCTGGAAGATGCCCGTGGCGGGATCCAGCGTGACGTCATGGCAGCCGCCGCTGATCTTGAAACAGGTGTAGCGACTCGTGATCGTCTGAGAGTGATGGACGTTGGCGGTGGCTCCCTGATTATGGCAATAGCTGCAGGTATCGGCCGGCTTGTTCGCCTCGGTGAAGATATACGCGAGGGCATCGTGATTCCGGGGCAGAGTTGGGCTGTGGCGGTTATGGATTGAGCCGGACTTGACCCGGACGATAAAGGCAGCGCGCGCCGCCGAGTACAGGGAAAACTGCGGCGCGGCCGAGTTCTGGGCATAGAATTGCTGATAGAAGCCGACCGACAGCTGGGCGAGATTCTGGGGGTTGAGGGCAACGCCACCGTGGCAGGAATAGCAGCCGGCGGGATATTTGACCGGGTCGACGATGTGGCAGTCGAGGCACGCCGGCCCGGTGGCTCCTCCGCCGGCACCGAGGAAGCTGCTCCCGTGGCAGACGCGGCACTGGATCAACTCCTCCGTGCTGAGCATCGCGCTGAAGGTTGCCTGGGTGGCCGACGAAATCGTGCGGAAGGTGACAAGCTCGAGGATTTTCTTTGGATGCGTCGCGACCCAGGTACACTCATGGGCGTTGACCGACGACGGCGCACCTGAGTTCGGCGCATTGAGACCCCCGCCGCATCCGGTCAGCGTCACGGCACACAGAAGCAGGATCGCGATTCGCATCGGCATGGTCCTCATCTCCATTGAGTCATGTCCCTCTTACCCGTGACACGGACGGCAGGTCTCGGCAGTACGGGGGCTGCCGTGACAACGGAAGCAGGAGGTGGGGTCGAGACGGCCGTCGATCCGGTGGCGGGAGAGGTAATCCCCCCGGTGCTGCACCCGGCGGTAGTTCTCCGTCTCGTTCTTGATGGAGGGTTTAAGCTCGGTGCGCGTGACATGACAGTCGTTGCAGAAGCTCTGCTCGTGGCAGAGGGCGCAGATCCGCTGGTCCTGGTAGGCGACGAGGCGGTGGAAATCGGTGAAGAGCGGCGTGTGGTTGTACCGTTCGAAGTCCACCGGCTCCTTCTTGTAGCCATGGCACTTGGTGCAGAACTCCCGCCGCTCTCCCAGGTCGTAGATGGGGGGGTGCTTGACAGGAAGGCGGTAGCGCCCCGCCCCCGCGCACGAGACGAGCAGCACGCAGACGGCTCCTCCGCAAACAAATTTCAGAATCGTTCCAAACTCCATGCAAGGTACTCCAGGACGGCACACCGGGCCGGCAGGGTCATTTCCCGAACTGATAAGAAGCGGCAAGGGTGCCGCGGTAGTCTTTGTCGAAGTAGGGATCGCGGCTGAAATCAAGGGAGAGCTTCACGTTGAGCGCCCGGTCGAAAAACTTCCGCCCCATCCCCGCCGAGGCGAAAAAGGCCGATCCCTTGCCGTAGATCTCTTCGTCGTAGCTGACATACATCACGTCGCCGGTGACGAAGAAGGGGGCGATGTCCCAATAGGCGTATGCCCGGCCCAGGTAATAGCGGTTCTCGGCCCGGTCTCCGTCGACCCGCCCCACCTCGGCACCGATCTCGGAAAAGATCCGCCGGCGCACGGTGGCCAGGGCGGTATACATGTCGGCGCTGCCGAAGCGCCGGTCATACTCGTAGTGCTTGTAGCGCCCCCCCACTTCGATGTTCTCCGCCGGGTACCAGAACACCTCGCAGCCGGCGATCGTCACCTTGTCCCCCAACTGGGAGACGAAGCGGAACGGCTTGGCACCGCCGGCCCGGCCGTTCAGGTAGTCGGCGTAACGGTATTTCTGGATAAAGGGGCGCAGCTCGAAGGCGGCGATCGGAATCCTCGCCTCGTAGGAGTGCTCGCCAAAACCGTGGGTGATCAGGTTGAAGGTGGAGTGCCCCAGCAAGGTCATATTGGCCGGCAGGAGCAGGGAAACGTCGGTGCCGAGGAGCTCCTCGTCGGCGGTGCCGTTGTTGGCCGTGCGCTTGTAGGAAACTCCCACGTCATACCGGCCGGGAAGCGCGTGGACCACCCGGGCGCCGACGATGCTGTCGCCCCGCCTTCCCGCCGTATCTTCCAGATTCAGGGGGGAACCGGCGTAAGCGGAAACGGTGACGGTCGGGATGATGTCGGTCTTGACGTAGGCACCGTCAAGGCTCTCCCGTGTCACCCCCTCAAAGACGTACTGCCTGCCGAGCCGGACCTGCCAGTCGCGGTTCGGATCGAGGTATTCAAGGTAGGCGTAGAGGAGCTCGCCGGCGGTCGTGTTGGTGGCGTAGTTGTCGCGGAGGTTGGCCCTTCCCCAGCCGTAGGCATGCAGGGAGAGCCCCGGCGTCCGGATGTTGCCGTAGTCGAGCCGCAGGAACTCATAGGCGGGAAGGAGGGAGCGCGTCTGCCCCCCCCGCTCGTCGCGCTCCAGATGGCGGACAATGGTATCGGAGCTGAGGCCAAGCTCCATCGCCGGCGCCAGGGACGGCCAGGCCATGAGAAGGGCGAGAACCCAGAACGGTATGGCACGGCCTCGATAAAACGTCACGCACTACCCCTCGTCATGGTCACTGCAACGAAAACCCGCGCCCCCCCTCCCGCGTGGTTCGGGAAAGGGGGGCGCGGCAAGGCGGAAGTCGGCATCAGCGCTGACGCACCGGCGGATTATGGGGATCCTGGTGGCACGTCAGACACTTGGGGAACCGCTCATGGAGCTGCTTGCTGTGGGGCAGCCCGTGGCAGTCGGTGCATTGCGGAATGAAACCGTGCTTCGTATGGCATGCGGCGCAGTTTACCTTGCCGTGGCGGCTCGGACTCTTGGACCAGGTGGCGTAGACCTTGTCATGGCAGGAGCCGCAGGTGCGGGCGCCGGCATCCTTGGTATAGCGGATCTGTTTCGGCATGTGGACCGGATGGCATTCGCTCGCGCAGCTCTTGAAATCCTGCCCTTCGTAGTGGGGCTTGTGGCACATGCTGCACGACGGAATCAGGCCGTGGGCCGTGTGGCAGTCGGCACAGGAGAGGCTGGAATGCTTGCTCGGATATTTCTTGAGATCCTCCGGCGGTCCGGCGTGGCATCCGGCACATGACGAGAGGAGCTTCTGGCTCATCGGAACCTTGGCCGCGGCGTGGGGGTTCTGGTGGCACGCCGCGCATTCGGTGAACGACGGCCCGTGGGGAAGCGTGTGGCACGAGGCGCACTTGGGCATGATGTCGGCCCAGTTCCCCTTGTTCGGGTTGTAGCTGTGGAAGGTCTTGTGGCAGTTCTGGCAGTGGAAGGTATGGCGGCCGCCGTCGTTCTTGATCCCCTGATAGACGCCGGGATGGCACTGACCGCACTGGGTCACGGTCAGGGGAGGAGGCTCCGCGGCATAGAGGTCGGGCTGCTTCGCGATCTGGACCGTCGCCACGGGAGGACGGTCCTTTTTCGCCGGAGAACGCTCCGCGGCGGAAGGTGCCCCTTCGGCGAGGAAGAGCCCGCCCACCAGCGACAACAGGATGGCGACAATGCCGAGATGGATCCCTGATTTTTTCTTTACTGATCGATTCATCGGTCGATTCCCTCTGCCTGAATTCAATTTCATGTCGGGCGCAACGCGGTCATTTAACGGCGCAATCCAGCGAATTGGCGCATATTAATAACGTTTACACGCTTCTCTGTCAATTGCAAATCGGCTTCCGATTACTTCAGTATACCGGCAACCTATCATGAAACCTGACAAATTTGATTTTTCTCCGCGAAAAGCGATTAAAGAAATTGGCGGCCCGGCCGAAAAGAGGAGTAATAGTCGCACTACCGTCCCTGATAGGTGAACATGTCGATCGACTCGCTCTACAATCGAGTTCTGAGCTACTTTGAGGGAGAGCTCTCTTCTGCCAGAAAGCGCCTGGAGGAAGGGGGGTTCCCGAACTTCAAGGAGCAGGTGCTGGCTGCCCGCAGGATAGCCGAGGCGCTGGCGCTCCTCGCCCCCTATTCGCGGCGCGACCAGCGCGCCCGGCGCCTGACGAGAAGCGGTGAGGCGCTGATCGGAGAACTCATGTCGGTGCGAGAGGTAATCCGCAGGAAAAGCGCCTCGGCGGCGCGGCAGACGCTCCTCATCTCGCAGGTCATGTCCGGCAAGGAATACCTCCAGTAATCCTACGCCTCCCCCCTCTTCTCCCCCGCCGGCGCCACGCTGGCCCTCACCCCTTCCTCCAGAGTCGGATACCGCAGCGTCACCCCCAGCTTTTCCCGCATCCTGCGGTTGTCCATCCGTCGCGATTCGGTGACGTACGACAGCATCAGCGGCGTCATCACTTGGCGCGCCTCCTCCAGGGTCACCTGCCGGGGACGGGGAAACCCCAGAGCGTCGGCGCAGACGTTGAAGTATTCGGTCATGGTGCCGGGATGGCCGTCGCTCACGTTGTAGATGTCCCCCCCCTCTCCCCGTTCGGCGGCGGCAATGCAGACCCGCGCCAGGTCCTCGGAGTGGATCCGGTTCGTGAACCGGGCCTCGCTCTCCCGCAGGACCGGCTGGCCGCTCGCCAGGTGCTGGAGCGGGAGCCGCCCCGGGCCGTAGATCCCGGTGACCCGCAGAACCACAACCGCCACCCCACGCTCCTCGCCCCAGGTGCGCAGGACCGTTTCGGCATCGAGGCGCCGCTTCCCCCGGGCGGTCTGGGGATTGGCCGGCGTCTCCTCCGTGACCGGCTCATCGCCGCAATCGCCGTAAACGCCGCTGGTGCTGATGTAGACCACCTTCCGGGGCTCGTTCCCCGGCGCCACCGCCGCACAGAAATTCCTCACCCGCGGATCGATGTTCCCGCCGCCGGGGGGAGGCGCGAAGTAAAAGAGCACTCCCCCACCCGTCGGAAGGTCGACCAGGGTCTCCGGATCGTCAAGAGTCCCCTCCACCGTGGCGATGCCGAGCCCCCGAAGGTGGGCCGCACTCTCCTCCGAACGCGCCAGGGCGGTCACCGTCCCTCCCTGGTCCATGGCGAGCCGCGCCACCTTCCTGCCGATATCGCCGCAACCGATGATAAACACCCGTTCCATCACCATCCCTCCACGCTCCGAACTCACTCCCGGCGACGCCACTCGTCCCCCCTCAGGGGGGGAGCGCGCATCCGGACTGCCACCGTACATACCACCCGCGGGAAGAGGGTGTCAAGATGTGGCGGGAGCCGCGGCGTCCGGCACGGCCAGCCATCGCCCCGTCGCCCCCGGAGCAGACCGCGGCTTGACACCCCCCCTTCCCGCGCTAGACTTTCAACTCACACCCCTCCAGGAAAGGAGACACAACGATGGCCTGTTCACCGGAATCCCACCTGATGCACATGTGCGCCCTCAAAGCCCAGGGGGCGGAAGACGACATTGCCTGCCTCTCCGCCTCGCCGACCGTGAAATGCGGCAACTGCGGCGCCCTGGCCAACTCCCCCGACAACGTCTGCAACCCCGTCCCCCTCGACTGACGGGAAGAAGCCGCCTTCGTTGATTCCACGGCCCGTGACGCCAATCACGGGCCTCTTTTTTGCCCTCGCCGCCCGATTGACAACCGTGCCGGCAGGGCTAGAATTTTCTTGCCCTTATCCGTCTCGCACCGGGAACATTCACCGCAAGGAGGGATTTTCATGAACCGCATCCGCCGTTTCCTCGCCGCCGGAGGGCTTCTCGTCCTTCTCGCAGCCCTGGCCATGATCGCCCCCACCGCCCGCGCCGCTGACCGTGACACCCTCGTCGTCGGGATGGAGCTCGCCTATCCCCCCTTCGAGATGACCGACACCGCCGGGAAGCCCACCGGGGTGAGCGTGGAAATCGCCACCGAGCTCGGCAGGTATCTCGGCAAGAAGGTCGTCATCCAGAACATCGCCTTCGACGGCCTGATCCCGGCCCTGAAGACCGGCAAGATCGATCTGATCATCTCCTCCATGACCGCCAACGAGGAGCGGGCCAAATCCATCGACTTCTCCGAGCCGTATCTCAGCACCGGCCTCTGCCTCCTCCTGAAGAAGGATTCGACGGTCAAGACCATCCGGGACCTGGACCAGCCGGACCACACCGTGGCGGTGAAGAAGGGGACCACCGGCCACGCCTACGCCGGCAAGCAGATCAAGCGGGCGAGCCTGCTGGTGCTCGACAAGGAGGCGGCGGCGGTGCTGGAGGTGGTGCAGGGGAAGGCCGATGCCTTCATCTATGACCAGATGTCCACCTACCAGAACTGGCAGAAGAACCAGGCCACCACCCGCGCCATCCTGGAGCCGTTCCAGAAAGAGTCGTGGGCCGTCGGCATCCGCAAGGGGAACGACGACCTGAAGAAAAAGGTGAACGCCTTTTTGAAGGATTTCCGCAGGAAAGGGGGCTTCGAGCGACTCGGCGACAAGTACCTGAAGGAGCAGAAGGACGCGTTCAGGAAACTCGGCTATCCGTTCTACCTCTAGCGTCCCCGTGCTGACCCGCCTCTTCTTCGCCCCCCATGACGGCCGGGAGGGACGCGACATCCCCCTCCCGGCCCGCATCGCCGGCTCGCTCGCGGCATTTCTCCTCGTGACGCTTGTCTTCGCCTACGCCTTCCACTCCCTCCAGTACCACTGGGGGTGGGAGTCGGTCTACGCCTACCGGCTGAAATTCGTCAAGGGGTGGCTCATGACCCTCGCCATCTCGGCGGCGGCCCTCACCCTGTCGCTCCTCATCGGCCTCTTCTTCGCCCTGGCCCGCCGGAGCCGCTTTCTGCCGCTACGGTACCTCGGCACCATCTACATCGAAGCGATCCGCGGAACGCCGCTGCTCGTCCAGATTCTCGTCTTCTTCTACGTGGTGGCCGACGCCTTCGGAATCGAGAACCGCTACCTCGTGGGGGTGATGACGCTGTCGCTCTTCGCCGGGGCCTATATCTCGGAGATCATCCGGGCGGGGATCGAAGGGGTGGGGGAATCGCAGCTGGAATCGGCCCGGGCCATCGGTCTGACGAAGAGCCAGATCTACCGCCACGTGATCTTCCCCCAGGCGTTCCGGCAGACCCTTCCGCCGCTGGCGGGGCAGTTCGCCTCCCTCATCAAGGACTCGTCGCTGCTCTCCATCATCGCCGTGAGCGAGTTCACCCTCAACGCCCAGGAGGTGAACGCCTTCACCTACAGCACCCTGGAGAGCTACCTCCCCCTGGCGGTGGGGTACCTCATCCTCACCCTGCCGGTGTCGCTCCTCTCCCGCTGGCTGGAAAAGAAGTACCGCTATGCGACTTAGGCTCTCCGGCATCACGAAGCGGTTCGGGGGGCACGCGGCGCTGGACGCCCTCTCGCTGGAGCCCGTCGACTTCAAGGCCCTCGCCGTCATCGGACCCTCCGGCGGGGGGAAGACGACGCTCCTGCGGGTCATCGGTGGGCTCATCACGCCGGACGAGGGAGAGCTGGAGATCGACGGGGAGCGGATCGCCTTCGCCGAAGAGAGCCTCCTGGCCCACCGGCGGCGGATCGGCACGGTCTTCCAGGCCTACAACCTCTTTCCCCACCTCTCGGCCATCGACAACATCACCCTCCCCCTCGTGAAGGTCCACGGCTTCGCCCCGGAGGCGGCCCGGGCCGAGGCCGGGGCGCTCCTGGCCCGCTTCCACCTCGCCCCCCACGGCGAGAAGAAGCCGGCCCAGCTCTCGGGGGGACAGCAGCAGCGGGTGGCGCTGGCCCGGGCCATCGCCATCCGTCCCCGCTTCCTCCTCCTCGACGAGCCGACCTCGGCCCTCGACCCGGAGATGACCGCCGAGGTCCTCGACCTGATCGGCGAGCTGCGCACCGAGGGGCGCGACCTCATCATGGCGACCCACCACATGGGATTCGCCCGGAGCGTGGCCGACCAGTGCATCTTCGTCTGCGACGGCGGCATCGCCGAGGCGGGGCCGGCAGCGGAACTCTTCGCCCATCCCCGGAGCGAAACGCTGCGGAACTTTCTGGCCAAGGTCCTCAAATACTGAAATGCACCGTCCCCTCGACCTCATCACCGACCCGATCCCGAAACTCCTGACCCGGCTCACCGTGCCGGTGGCGACCGGCTTTTTCTTCAACACCATGTTCAACGTGGTGGACACCTTTTACGGCGGACTCATCTCCACCCAGGCACTGGCGGCCCTCTCCCTCTCCTTCCCACTCTTCTTCATCATCCTCGCCGTGGGGGCCGGCACCTCCATGGGGGCTACGGCGCTGATCGGTCACGCCCTGGGCGCCGACAAACAGGAGGAGGCCGAGCTCTACGCGGCCCAGGCCATCGCCTTCACCCTGCTCCACGCGGCGCTCCTCACGGCGGCGGGGTTCGCGGCGTCCCCGGCGCTCTTCCGGCTCCTCGGCGCCTCGGGGGAGTATCTCTCTCTGGCCCTGGAGTACATGAATGTCATGTTCGGCGGCACCCTCTTCTTCCTCGCCAACTACGCCCTGAACGCCATGCTCAACGCCAGCGGCGACACGAAGAGCTTTCGCAACTTTCTTGTGATCGGGTTCTTCCTCAACCTCGGCCTCGATCCGTGGTTCCTTTACGGGGGTGCCGGCGTGCCGGCCCTGGGGCTTGCCGGCATCGCCCTCGCCACGGTGGCGGTCCAGGCCCTCGGAACCCTCTACCTGCTGCGGCGGGTAGTGCGGACAGGGCTCCTCTCCCGCCGCACCTGGCAGCTCCTCATGCCCCAGCGGGAGCCGTTCCGGCGGCTCATGGGCCAGGGGTTCCCTGCCAGCCTCAACATGATGACCGTGGCCCTCGGAATCTTTGTCATCACCTGGTTCGCCGGGCGGTTCAGCAAGGAGGCGGTGGCGGCCTACGGCATCGGCACCCGCATCGAGCAGATCGCCCTCCTCCCGGCCATGGGGCTCAACGTCGCAGTCCTCTCCCTGACGGCCCAGAACTTCGGCGCCGGCAGGCTCGGCCGGGTGCAGGAGACAGTGCGGACGGCGTTTCGCGTCGGCCAGCTCATGATGCTCGCGGGGACGGCCCTGGTCTTCTTGCTGGCCGGACCGCTCATGGGGCTCTTCACCCGGGATGCCGGGGTGGTGACGGCGGGGGTGCAGCTCCTGCGGGTCGAGTCGCTGGTGCTCGGCGCCTACGTAATCCTCTACGTTAACAACTCGGCCCTCCAAGGGCTCCAGCGGCCGGCTTTTGCCCTCTGGATCGGCCTCTTCCGCCAGATCGCCGCGCCGGTGCCGGTCTTCTGGCTCCTCTCCTTCGGGCTCGGCTGGGGGCTTCCCGGCATCTGGTGGGGGGTCTTTCTCGTCACCTGGAGCGCGGCGGCGATCTCAGTCATCTACACCCGCCGGATCCTGCGGCTGCTGGTGGCGGAAGCCGACGCGGCCCTCGCGCAAAACGGCAACGGAGCCGCCGCCCCTTGACTCCACGCCGGCGCCCGCTACCATTAAGGCATGCCCGAATCGACCCTCGCCACCTTCTCCGTCAAACGCCTGGAGATCATCGACCAGAACGGGAACGCCGACGAGGCACTTCTTCCTTCCCTCTCCGGCGATGAGCTCCGGCGGCTCTACTATCTCCTTCTCCTCACCCGCACCTTCGACGGCCGCGCCCTGGCCCTGCAGCGCGAAGGGCGGATCGGCACCTACCCGTCGGTCCTCGGCCAAGAGGCGGCCCAGGTGGGAAGCGCCTTCGCCATCGCCCGGGAGGAGTGGGTCTTTCCTGCCTTCCGCGAGATGGGAGCGCTCTTCACCCTCGGCTACCCCATCCACCAGCTCTTCCAGTACTGGGGCGGGGATGAGCGGGGTCTGCGCACCCCCGACGGCATGAACATCTTCCCGATTTGCGTCTCCGTCGGCACCCACCTCCCCCACGCAGCCGGTGCGGCGCTGGCAGCCCGCACCCGGGGCGACCGGACCGCGGTGGTCGCCTACTTCGGCGACGGCGCCACCTCCAAGGGGGACTTCCACGAGGCGTTCAACCTGGCCGGGGTCTTCCGGCTGCCGGTGGTCTTCATCTGCCAGAACAACCAGTGGGCCATCTCCATCCCCCTCGCGGCCCAGACTGCCTCCCCAACCCTTGCCCAGAAGGCGCTCGCCTACGGTTTCGACGGCATCCAGGTGGACGGCAACGACGTTCTCGCCGTCTACCGCGCCACGCGGGAGGCGCTGGAGAAGGCCCGCAGCGGCGGCGGTCCCACCTTCATCGAGTGCCTCACCTACCGCATGGCTGACCACACCACCGCCGACGACGCCAGCCGCTACCGTCCCCCCGAGGAGGTGGCGGCGTGGCGGGAGCGCGATCCGCTGCTCCGCTTCGAACGGTTCCTGGCCAGACGGGGGCTCTGGAACGAGGAGTACGCTGCCGAGCTGAAGGGAAAGGCGGAAGGGGAGATCGACGAGGCGGTGCGGCGCTTCGAGGCGGTGCCGCCGCCGGAGCCGGGGGGGATGTTCGATTTCGTCGGCGCGGAGTTGAGTTCGCGGCAGAGACGACAGCGGGAAGAAGTCACCACATTCTGATCGGATCCAATCCATGACCCAACTGAACATGGTCCAGGCAATAAACCTTGCCCTCCGGGAGGAGATGGCGCGGGACGACCGGGTGGTGCTCCTCGGCGAGGACGTGGGAAAGGACGGCGGGGTCTTCCGGATCACGGAAGGACTCTTCGAGCAGTTCGGCCCCGACCGGGTGATCGACACGCCGCTCTCGGAATCGGCCATCGTCGGCGCGGCGGTGGGGATGGCGGCCTACGGGCTGCGGCCGGTGGCGGAGATCCAGTTCATGGGGTTCATCTACCCGGCCGTGGACCAGCTCTTCGCCCACGCCGCCCGCATCCGCACCCGCTCCCGGGGACGCTTCGCCGCGCCGCTCGTGGTCCGCACCCCCTACGGCGGCGGGATCAAGGCGCCGGAACTCCACGAGGAGAGCACCGAGGCCTTCTTCTGCCACATGCCGGGGATCAAGGTGGTGGTCCCTTCGGGACCGTACAGTGCCAAAGGGCTGCTGCTGGCCGCCATCCGCGACCCCGACCCGGTGCTCTTCCTGGAGCCGACCCGCCTCTACCGGATGGTGAAGGAGGAGGTGCCGGAAGGGGAGTACACCATCCCCCTCGGCCGGGCCCGCATCGCCCGGCCGGGGAGCGCCGTGACCGTGGTCGCCTGGGGGAGCATGCTCCAGCGGACCCTGAAAGCGGTGGAGGGGTACGACGCCGAAGTTATCGACCCGCAGACCCTTTCCCCCTTCGACGGGGAAACGCTGCTGACGTCGGTGGAAAAGACCGGCCGGCTCGTGATCGTCCACGAGGCCCCCCGGACCTGCGGACTCGGCGCCGAGATCGCCGCCACCGTGGCCGAAGAGGCGATCCTCCACCTCCGGGGGCCGGTGCTCCGCGTCGCCGGTCCCGACGTGCCGGTGCCGCTGGCGAAGCTCGTGGACCACTACCTGCCGTCGCCGGAGCGGATTCAAGCCGCATTGGATGAGGTTTTACGCTACTGAGGAGGGTTTCGATGCCGTTTGACTTCAAACTCCCCGATCTCGGCGAAGGGATCACCGAGGCGGAGCTGCGGCGCTGGCTGGTGAAAGAGGGAGAGAGCGTCCGCGAACACCAGCCGGTGGCCGAGGTAGAGACCGACAAGGCGGTCGTGGAGGTCCCCTCTCCCCGGCCCGGGACGGTGGGGCGCCTTGCCCGCCGTGAGGGGGAAACGGTGCGGGTGGGGGAGACGCTCCTTACCATCATCGAGGAGGGAGCGGCTCCCGCGGCGGAACGGCCGAAGTCGGTGGGGATCGTCGGCGAACTCCCCGAGGCGGAGGAGGAGCACGAAATCCTCGCCTCGCCGCTGGTTCGGAAGCTCGCCCGGGAGCGGGGAATCGACCTGCGCGAGGTCCGGGGGAACGGCCCCCGGGGGAGCATCACGCCGGAGGATCTGGAGCGCGTGCCGGCTCTCGCCAGGACCGCCACGGAAACCTTCGGCCCCACGGAACGGATTCCCCTGCGGGGGGTGCGCCGGGCCATCGCGCGCAACGTCATCGCCTCCCAGCGGAACACCGCCTCCGTCACCGGCATGGAAGAGGCCGACATCACCGAACTGTGGGAGCTGCGGGAGCGGGAGCAGCAGGCGGTGGAGGGGCGGGGCGCCCACCTCACCTTCCTCCCCTTCTTCATCAAGGCGGCCCAGCACGCCCTGCGGGAGCACCCCTGGCTCAACGCCGCCATCGACGACGGGGCCGGGGAGATCGTCCTCAAGAAGCACTACCACTTCGGCATCGCCGTGGAGACCCCCGACGGCCTCATGGTGCCGGTGATCCGGGACGTGGAGAAGAAGAGCGTCATCGAGTTGGCGGCGGAGGTTCAGGAACTGGGCAAGAAAGCCCGGGAGCGGACCATCGCGCTGGACGAAATGCGGGGAAGCACCTTCACCCTCACCAACTACGGCCATTTCGGCGGCGTCTTCGCCACCCCCATCATCAACTGGCCCGACGTGGCGATCCTCGGCTTCGGCCGCATCGCCGACCGCCCCTGGGTCCACCGGGGCCAGATCGCCATCCGCAAGATTCTCCCCCTCTCCCTCACCTTCGACCACCGGGTGACCGACGGAGCCGACGCGGCCGCATTTCTCATGAAAGTTGTCCGCTACCTGGAGGACCCGGCGCTTCTCTTCATCGAGAGCATCTGATCACTCGCGGGTTCAGGTCACTTCCCCCTGGCCGGCCGGCGTCACCTTCGGACCTGAAGTTTGCCCCGACCGTCGGATTACCTTACAGTCAGCCAGGGATAACTATTCAACAAATCGTTATTTTTTGTTGCAAGACTTTAAAAAACTTTTAATTCGTCTCCTTGCAATAAATTTTTTTACGCTACAATTACCACTACACCACGGACGCCATCTTCACCTGCAAAAGACAGGCGACACACTGAAAGGAATCCCGGATGAAGCATCTCGCCATCGGCACAGTCGCCGCTGTTCTCGCTTTCGGCCCGTGCTGGGCCGGAGAGAAGAAAGAGCTGACCGCCGAACAGGACAGGATCAGCTACAGCATCGGCTATCAGGTTGGAAGCGATTTCAGACAACAAGGGGTCGACCTCACCCCCGAGGTGGTGCTGCAGGGGATCACCGACGGGCTCAAGGAGACGAAGTCCGCCATCCCCCTCGACGAGATGCGCACCATTCTTGTGGACCTGAAGAAGAAAATGGCGGCCGGGCAGGAAGAGCAGAAGAAACGGCTTGCAGCGAGGTATCGCGACGATGCCCGTAAATTTCTGGCGGAGAACGCCCGCAAGGACGGGGTGCGGAGCCTGGAGAACGGCCTGCAGTACACGGTCGTGAAGGAAGGGACCGGCCGCAAGCCGACCCTGAAGGATTCCGTCACGGTCAACTACCGCGCCACGCTGGCTGACGGCACCGAATTCGACAGCACCTATCGCGACAGGAAGCCGCGGAGCTTCCCGCTCGACAAGATCATTCCCGGCCTGCAGGAAGCGCTCCCCCTCATGGGTGAAGGGGCCACGTGGCAGCTTTTCCTCCCCCCGCAACTCGCCTTCGATGAGCGGGGGCCGCTGGCCGACCGGGTTGTCATCTACGAGATCGAACTGATTTCCGTGCAGCCCCCGACGCAGGAACCGGCGGCACCGTCCCCGCAATGACCGCGGCGGCGGACCTCAGAGACGGCAGTTCTCATGAAAAAACAGATAGTTGTCAAGTCTTTCGATGGATGGGCTCCGTTTTCGTCGGAGCAGCTTACACAACCTGATGACGCGCCGCTCGTCATCAAGTGATTCCATCGAGTTACAACGTGGCACCGTATTTGCCGTTTTCACTTAATTGACTACAACTCCGGCAATGGACGTTCCCCGCCCATTGCCTTGAAAAGAAACCCAAATCCAGAAAAGCCAAACCCGTTGCGAAGCGGGGACGGAAAGCCACGGATCTTCCGCCAGGAAGACAGCCGGGTTGCCGAAGGATGCTCCATCCCCAGGCGATCCGGCTTTTTTTATCCCGACGGATGACCGGCGAAACGGGAAGAAACGTTTCTCCCCTTTGGGGAACCATCAATGACGCCAAGGAGGTGACTCGTCCAAAGAACGTGAACAAGCCACTCCCAGTCCGATCGAAAGGAGGAACCAACCACATGATTATCAAGACTGCATCACTGAAGACCATGTTTGCTCTGGGAATTGGCCTGCTCGTTCTGCAGGGCAACTCCTCCGCCGCGCCTGTTCCCGGCGGGACGCTGGACCCCACGACAATTCCGAAGTACGTGACCCCCCTCGTCATTCCGCCGGTGATGCCGAAGAGCACCACTCAGCCCGGCGCCCCGGCAGCCGATTACAACATCGCGGTCCGGCAGTTCAAGCAGCAGATCCTCCCCACCGGCTACGGCGCCAGCACCGTCTGGAGCTACGGTCGGGCCCAGGATGTCCTGCCGGCGAACTTCACGGCTCCGGCCCCCCTGGCGAACAACATCTCCTTCAACTATCCGGCCTTCACGGTGGAGAATACTTCCGGAGCCCCGACCTCGGTGCGGTGGATCAACGACCTCGTGGACGCCAACGGCAACTACCTCCCCCACCTCTTTGCCATCGACCAGACCCTCCACTGGGCCAACCCGCCGGCAAAAGGGTGCAGCGACGGCACCAATCACACTGACTGCCGGACCATGAACCCGGCCCCCTATACCGGCCCGGTGCCGATGGTGACCCACGTCCACGGCTCCCACGTCAATGCCGAAAGCGACGGCTACCCCGAGGCGTGGTGGCTGCCGGCGGCGCAGAACATCCCCGCTGGCTACGCCAAGCGCGGCAGACTCTACGATCAGTACAACAGAACCAACGCCGTTCCCGGTTCGGCCTTCTTCACCTACGAGAACAACCAGCCGGCCACGACGATCTGGTACCATGACCACTCCCTCGGCATCACCCGGAGCAACGTCTATGCCGGTCCGGCCGGCTTCTGGCTGATCCGCGGCGGGGCCAACGGCGACGAGTTCGTGGACGACGGCACGACGGCGGCAGCGAACGATGGGAGACTCCCGGGGCCGGCACCCACCGCCAACGGCGGCGACCCGAACTTCGACCCCACGTTCCGGGCGACGATCCGCGAGATCCCGATCGTCGTTCAGGACCGCTCCTTCAACCTCGACGGCTCCCTCTTCTACCCGGCCAACCGGGCATTCTTCGAACGGCTCAGCCTGCCGGGGCAACCGCCCCAGTCCGGCTTCACCGGCATCCTCAACATCCCGTATATCCCGGTTTCGGACATCTCCCCCATCTGGAACCCCGAGGCGTTCTTTAACACCATGGTGGTCAACGGCTCCACCTGGCCGGTCTTCGAAGTGGCCCCCGCCCGCTATCGGTTCCGGCTTCTGGACGGCAGCAACTCCCGGACCCTGAACCTGGCGCTGTTCCAGATGAACGGCTTGGTGCAGGGGCCGGAAGTCCCCTTCTACCAGATCGGAGCGGACCAGGGATTCCTGCCCCAGGTGGTCAAGGTGCAGACCGGCTTTGCCACGCCGCTCCCCGGCAACGGCACGACCCCCGTCCCCGTTGCAGCCCCCAACCCCCAGTACGCCCTGCTCATGGGCCCGGCGGAACGGGCTGACGTCATCGTCGACTTCACCGGCATGGCCGACGGCACCATCATCCGGATGACCAACACCGCCCCCGACAACCCCTTCGGCGGCTTCCCGGACATTCCGGCCGACCCCGCCACCTCCGGCCAGGTGATGCAATTCGTGGTGAGAGCGGCCCTGACCCAGCCGTCCGATGCCCTGACCACGCCGCCCCAGAACCTGGTTCTTCCGGCGGAAGGCCCCCTCGGCGCCCCGGTCAAGGTCCGCCAGGTCACCCTGAACGAAGAGGAATCGACCCAGCTCTGCGTGAAGGTCGATGCCATCACCGGCAGCGTCACCACGATCTTCAATACCCCGGGACCCACCTTTGCAGCCACCTGCGCCGCGGCCGGCGGCATGCCGATGGCTCCCAAGGCGGCCAAGCTGGGGGTCTTCATGACCGATCCGGTCACCGGCGTCAAGACCATGAGCATGCCGATGATGTGGGCCGACGCCATCACGGAAACGCCGGCCGTTGGCGACACCGAGACGTGGGAGATCTACAACTTCACGGTGGACGGCCATCCGATCCACCTGCACCTGGTCCGCTTCGAGGTCATCGATCGGCAGCCGTTCAATGTTCTGACCTTTGCCACCACCGGCCCGGCGATCCCGCCGAAGCCGACCGAGCTTGGCTACAAGGATACCGTTATCGCCCTTCCGGGGATGATCACCCGCCTCAAGGCGAAGTTTGACCGGGCCGGCCTCTATGTCTGGCACTGCCACATCCTCGAGCATGAGGACAACGAGATGATGCGCCCCTACGTCGTCCGGTTCAATCTGAACATGCCGGACCTCAACGGCGACGGGAAGCTGACCATTGCCGACGTCCTGATCCTCCTGCGTCAGCTCGGCAGCAAGACGCCGTCAAAATTCGCATACGACCTGAACGGCGACGGCAAGGTCGACATCCTCGATGCCGTACTGCTGCTCAAGAAGGTTCTGGCGCAGCCCGCTCCTCCGATCATCTGAGAACCGGCACAGAAAAGTCATGCCCCGTCCCGCCTGCGGGAGGGACGGGGCATGAACCATCATGACAAGGAGGCCACGATGAAACGAACTCTTGCACTCGGCATGCTCTGCCTGCTGCTTGCCTGCGGGCAGGCCATGGCGGCAACAATCTCCTTCAATCCGCTTAACCAGAGCATCCAACTGGGGCAACAGGCCAGCATCGGCGTCGACCTGACCCTGGGCGCGGCAGAAACGCTTCAGGGATTTGCCCTGGACATCGCGTTCAATCCGGCAATCCTCACCAGCACCAACCCCAATCCGGACGACAACGTCTTTCTCAACCTGGGAACCTTCACCCCCGCGGTGGCCAACTACGTGGCGAATTTCTTCCAGGACCCCCTCGACCTCTCCCTCCATCTTGCGGGGGTCGGTCCCCTGGGGTCGGCAGCTGATCTCCTGACCGACGGCACCTTCACCATCGCCACCCTGACCTTTGCCGGCACGGGAGTTGGCACCAGCCCGGTCAATCTCCTCGGCACGAGCGAATATCTTCTCCTCGGCAACCTTGCCACCACCCCCTTCGCTCCCGCAAGCGCCAGCGTGACCGTGGCACCCGTCCCCGAGCCGGGCACCGTCATTCTGCTGGGGCTCGGGCTGGCAGGATTCTTCGCCTATCGGAAAAAGGTTTCCATCGGTTAATACCCCTTTCTTCAGAAAAATCGCGGGGCAGGATCGTGCATGATCCTGCCCCGCTGCCATTCTCGGAACTTATTTCGCTTTCTGCTCTCCGATTTCCCAGTCGGATGTAAATTGTCGGTTTCCTTAACAGTACCCTCTTTCCCGCTTACTGATTTCAAAAAAAGCAAGGCTGGGAAATCACTGCCAAAAGCGATTTGTCGAAAAAACGGCACTGTCGGCACGGTTTACACCAATCAGCCCACACCCGAAAAACGCAACAATCTAAGCCAGTTACAAACTGGCACAACTATTGCCCTTTACACATAGAAACTCCATGGTTTTGTAAACATTGCAAGACCCTCACGCTACCCCAAAGGAGGCCTTCCATGAAAGAAACCGCAAAGAAAACAGTCGTCGGGTATCTCTGTCTGTTGGGAATTCTGGCCTGGGCATCGGTTTCGTCCGCGACCTTCATCTCCGTCGAAACCCAGATCGACAATTTCACCTTCGGTCTGACCAACCCCAAACTCGGCATCCAGTTCGGCACGTTCAACACCAGCGCCTCATCCACGGTGACGGTCGGCGGAAAGGTTCGGGGCAGTGGGACGAATACCGCAACGGACACCTTCAGCAACCCTCTGGGGAATTTTGCCGCCGTCAGCCTCAATGAAACCGGCAGCAACTACTATGGCGTGTCCAACCCGTCGGTCGCGGGATCTCCCGTGCCCGGTGGCGATCCCACCATCAACGGGATCAACAACAACGGTCTCGGCGGCGATTTCGTAGTCCTCGCGTCGACCGTTGCGGCAACTCCGGCCGATGGGGCCCACGTGATCGTTCAGGACATGGCGCGCTACGAGCAGTTTTTCACCATCACCGGGAAACCGCGTGACAAGGGAAAGCTGACCGTGACCGCCGATTATGTGTTCGCGATGCTCTTCGACAATTCAGTCCTTGGTGCCGCCAAGGGAAAAGGTGAAGTTTTCCTCCAGCTCATCGACACGACCCGCAACCAGACCTTCTCGGACAGCTACCTGTTCGACTCCCTCGACCCGCTCAGCCAGCCGGCAAACGGCGCGGACTTCTACACCCACCTGTTCAGCCCGATGAATGTCTTTGGCGGAGATCGGATCAAACTCATTGCCGAAGCCAGGTCCACCTCCGATGCCGCACCGGTGCCCGAACCGGGAACCGTCATGCTTGTCGGCGCCGGCATCCTGGGACTGGTTCTGGTCAGAAGAAGGATATAAACGGCCCTGCTCACCATTGCGGAAAGAAAGGACGGGATGCCATGAAAAAGATCAGCAGAAGGAAATTCCTGCAAATCAGCGGTCTCGCCGCCGGTGCGACCATGCTCCCGCTGCCGGTGAGATGGCTTGGGCAGCGCGACGCGTTTGCGTTCTATCAGAGCCCGGCCAACGTTATCCCCCTCTTCAAGACCCCGCTGCGCGGCGTGGGACCCGGCGGAATTCCCGTGGCAGCCAAGGATGGGGTATCACCGGTGACCGGAGCGGACCATTACAGTGTCACCGCCGGCCAGTTCCAGGATGCCGGCGTCTGCCCCACCCTCGGCCCGACGACCCTCTGGGGGTACAACCCCGCCAACCCCCTCGGGGGGGGAATCCAACCGCCGAAACACCTCGGCGGGATCATCGTGGCGTGGAAAAACAAGCCGGTCCAGATCACCTTCACCAATAACCTCCCGGCCAAGGCGATCATCCCGGCCGATACGAGCTCCATCTTCTCCGATGCCCAACAGAGCGTGAACCGCGTTTCAGTCCACCTGCACGGCGGGTTTGTGCCGTGGATCAGCGACGGCGGCCCCATGGCCTATTGGGGGCCCGCCTCCAACCCCGTTTACGGGCCGAGCATCGCCAACGGCTCCACGAATCTGTTCAAGATCCTGAACCCCAGTCTCAAGCCGGGCCAGGGGGAAATCTACTATCCGAACCAGCAGAGCGCGCGGATGATGTGGTACCACGACCATGCCCACGACATCACGCGCACCAACGCCTATGCAGGGCTGGCGACGGCCTACATCATCCGGGACGATTTCGAGGCCGGCCTGCGGAACCAGGGCCTTCCGCCGTTCATCGAGGATTCGGTGCTGGGAGGGACCACCGTCCAGGAACTTCCTCTCGTCTTCCAGGACAAGATCTTCGTCGGCTCGAACATCGGCTGGATCGATCCGACCTGGACCGGCCTGAAGAGCCCGGGAAGCCTCTGGTACCCCCACATTTACGAGCGCAACCGCTGGCGTCTGACCAACACCGGCATCCCGCTCCCCAATCCGTCGGCCATCCCCGAGATGTTCGGCGACACCATGCTGGTCAACGGAACCGTCTTCCCCGAGGCCACCGTCGAGGGGCGCCGCTACCGCCTGCGGATACTCAACGCCTGCCAGGCCCGCTTCATGAACCTGCAGCTCTATGTGGACGACGGCAGCCCCAACGGCATCACCCTGGATGCCAACGGCAATCCGAAAAACGCGCCGTTCATCGATGGCGCCCAGAAGGACTCGAAGATTCTCCAGATCGGGACCGAAGGGGGGTTCCTCCCGAAACCGGTGCCCGTCTCCACCAGCACCCCGTTCAACCCCCTCGCCCTGAGCGGCTCCCTCATCATGGCGCCGGCTGAGCGGGCCGACATCATCATCGACTTCAGCAAGTACGTCGGCAAGAGCATCGTCCTCTACAGCGATGCCCCGGCTCCCTTCCCCATGGGGGACCCGCGCAACGATTACTTCCCGGGGCTCAACGTGGCGGGGAATCCGGTCAACGGCCAGACCAAGGCGGGATTCGGCCCCAACACCCGCATCCTCATGCGGTTCAAAGTGGTGGCACCGACCTCCCAGGACATTCCGCTCGCCATCACCACCAGCACCGACCTCTCGGGCGGCATCGACCCGTTCCTGCAGAATCCGGGAGGAACGCCGCGGCGGCTTACCCTCAACGAGACCTTTGACAACTGGGGAAGACTCTTCCAGCGGCTCGGCACCGATGCCCTGGCGGTCCGGGGAGTGGGCCAGGGGTACATGGAGATGGCAACTGAGGTCGTGAATGCCGGAACCACCGAGGTGTGGGAGATCTACAACCTCACCGGCGACACCCACCCGATCCATCTCCACCTGGTGAACTTCCAGCTCCTCAACCGGCAACCGTTCGACGTGGCGAAATTCATGGCCGGAAGCACGGTTTTCACCGGACCGACCACCGGCCCCGATCCGAACGAAACGGGGTGGAAGGAGACCCTCCGGATGAACCCGGGGACCGTGACGAGAATCATGATGCGCTTCGACCTCCCCACCGTGCCGTTCAACGTCCCGGACAGCCTGAGCCCCATGCTGGGGGTCAACGGGAAGGAATATGTCTGGCACTGCCACATCCTGGAGCACGAGGAGCACGACATGATGCGGCCCATGGTGGTCGTATAGGCGGGGCATCTCTCCCCGCCGGTTCGTCCGATTCCGTCACGCGTGTCGACGGCGAAAGACAGCAAGCCCCGCGGAATCCCGCGGGGCTTGTCATTTCCGCCCCCCCTCCCGCCGGGGGACGTTGCGACGGCCATTGCCGAAGGGGAGATCCATCGTGCTGCGCAACCATTCCACGGAGGCAGAAAGATGAGAAGAGCCCTCACGAACTGTTTACGGTACGGAATCGCGATCATCATGCTCGTCCTTGCCGCCTGCGGCGGGGGAGACGGGAATCGAACGCCGCCACTGACCGGGGGGACGGTAACCGGCGTCGTCCGGGACATGGCCACTGGCACCCCCCTGGCGGGGGTCACCGTCACCGACGGCAGCAGTACCGCAACAACGGACGCCAACGGGGTCTATACCATGCCGCGCCCCGCCGGGACCTACACCCTCACCGTTTCCGCCGCCGGCTACGGCACCACCTCGCGGATCTGCTCCGTTCCGGCGGGGGGGAGCGCCAGCTTCAACTGGAGCCTCTCCCGGAGCCCCGGCGTCTACTGGAACTACTCCGCCGCCCAGCCGGGCCGGATGATCCCGGCGGCCACCATGAACTACGTCGTCGTCGCCTGGAACGACCTGGGGATGCACTGCGCCCAGGACGACTACTCATACTTCTGCGTACTGCCGCCGTTCAACACGCTCCACGTCCAGGTGATCCAGCGGGGGGTCGGGGTGGTGACGAGCGGCATCACCGTCAGCTACGCATTCCCGAAGAAGACCGACTCGGCCCGCAACACCAACTTCTGGCAGTACGCCGCAAAGTACGGATGGAACGTCCCCCCCAACATCGGGATCACCGGCACCCCCCTCGCCGGCACCATGGCGGTCGATGCCAACAACCTCGGCTTCGTGGCGACGGGAATCCCCGTCACCCCCTACGACGATGACGGAACCTGGGACCCCTACGGCACAGCGACGATCACCGTCACCAACACCGCCACCGGCGCGGTGCTGCAGACCGCGTCGGTGGTGGTGCCGGTCTCCACCGAAATGAACTGCAGCAACTGCCACGGCATGGCCGACACCTACCTGAACATCCTTCAGACCCACGACCGCCGCACCGGGACGACCCTTGCCGCCGACCAGGCGAAGGGGGTTCTCCACCTCTGCGCCGAGTGCCACGCCGACAACGCCCTGGGGCTTGCGGGGAAACCGGGAGTCACGAACCTCTCCCTCGCCATGCACGGCTTCCACCGGGATAAAATGGTCAGCACCGGCAGCAGCCAAAGCCCCGAATGCTACAACTGCCATCCCGGTCCGCGGACCAACTGCCTGCGGGGGATCATGTCCCACGCCGGCCAGACCTGCACCGACTGCCACGGGAATCTGTCGGCCATGACCACCGCCCTGCAGAACGGCCGGAAACCGTGGCTCGAAGAGCCCCGGTGCGGCGACTGCCACGGCAGCCTCCACCAGGAAAACAGCGCCACCCTCTACCGCAACTCCATCTTCACCAACTCCCCCGACCCGAAGATGAACGGCCAGCTCTACTGCGCCGCATGCCACAACAGCCCCCATGCGGAATTCTCCTCGACCAACCATGTCGACAACGGGCTGCCGCAGAAATATCAGGGAGACAGTTACTGGCTCTGGAACTGCTACGTCTGCCATACCGATTACATGCCGGCCCCCTCCACGCACCAGTGAGGCGAAGAACGGTGCGTCTCACCTCCTGACCACCGGCGGGCCGCCTTGCCACGGCCCGCCGGCGCTCCCATTTCCCTCCCCAATCCCCCCCGGTTTCGCCCCCCAATTGTCCTCTCCAGAACGTCGCGAAGAACTCCGCTTTTTTGACCCACATCATAATTTTTTCGATGCAACAGGGGTAAGGTGGAATCATCACGAACGAGGGAGGACGACAATGGAACTGAAAAACGATCTCGGCACCACGGCGATCCAGGACGTCATTGCAGCATACCCCGAAATCGGCGAGATCCTGCAGCGCTACGACATCGGCTGCGTCACCTGCAAGGTGGGGATCTGCCTCCTGAAGGACGTGGTCTCGATCCACGGCCTCTCCAAAGAGGACGAGGCGCGGATCGAGGCGGAAATCAACGACCTTCTGGCCCGGAAAGCTGCTTAAGACATAACGCGCACACCCATCACACCATTACAAGGAGAACAGATCATGTCACATCTCGGTTGCGGCTGCCCCGGCAGCATGGCTCGCGTCATCGAAAGAGAAGAAACCACCACCACGAACGACACCGCCCAAACCCCGTCGGAACTGCGCCAGTGGCCGGTGCAGCTCCACCTGGTACCGCCCACGGCCCCCTACTTCAGGAACGCCGACATCCTCGTCTCGGCCGACTGCGTCGCCTTTGCCCTCGGCTCTTTCCACCGGGACCTGCTGAAGGGAAAAGCCCTCGCCATCGCCTGCCCCAAGCTGGACGAGACCGGCACCTACGTGGAGAAGCTCGCCACCATCTTCCGCGAAAGCGAGGTAAAGAGCGTCACCGTCGCCATCATGGAAGTCCCCTGCTGCCGCGGCCTCGACGTCATGGTGAAGCAGGCGGTGGCCCAGTCGGGACGCGACATTCCGCTGGAGACGATCGTCATCGGCATCGACGGCGAGAGAAGGAACTGACCCCCGAAAAAGGGGCGATCGAACGAGGTACCGACCATGAAAACGGATATTACCCAGGCCCTGGTCCATGAGCATACCCTGATCCTCCGGATGCTTGCCGTCCTGGAGCGCAACGCCATCCTCACCGCCGAGGGGAAGTACACCTACTATCGGTTCTACGAAGATGCGGTGGACTTCATCCGCAGCTACGCCGACCGCTTCCACCACGCCAAGGAGGAGGACGTCCTCTTCGAAGCGCTGGTCCGTAACGGCATGCCGCGGGAGAACAGCCCGGTGGCCGCCATGCTGATGGAGCACGACCGGGGCCGCGCCTACGTAAAGGCGATGGAAGAAGCAGCGCGGGCAGCAGCCGGAGGCGACGCCACCCGCAACCGCGACATCACCGACAACGCCCTCGGCTACCTCACCATGCTCCGCGAGCATATCGACAAGGAGGACAACATCCTCTACCCCCTGGCGGAGCGGGTCATCCCTCAGGAGATGCGCGGCGGGATCGTCGCCGGTTACTGCACCGCCGAAGCCCGCACCCCGGCCGATTTCGAGCAGAAGTACCGCGAAGTGCTGGAGCGGTACGAGGCGGAGGCAGCACCGCACGCGGCATAGGCCGGAAAAGCTTTAGCTCTGACGGGAGAAGGGGAGATCGGATGATCTCCCCTTCTCTTGTTGGTGCAACGACTCTCCACACGCTCCCCGGCAGACTCATTCTCCTTGATGTCGGCCCATTCCCCCAGAGAAGCTATTCTTCATAACCGGAATTGACATTCCCCTCAGCCAAAGCAATCTATAAAAATAAACAATATTTAATGTGATTATTTTTATTGTCAACAAGCACACGCTTACCAGCCGCACTCGATTAGTCCCCTGCAACCACCTTGTTTTGTGCAACTATCTGCAATTTTGTCACAAAGGAGGAGTTATGCGCTGCACCACCGTCCTCTCAATGTTCCTTCTGACTCTGATGCTGCTCTCCCTGGGCGGCTGCGGCGGTTCGGGCAGCATCACGGCAGCAAGCAGCCCGTTCGTCTCGGGGGGAAGTAGCACTACGACCGTGGGGAGCACTCCCATCACGGCTCAGAACCCCGAGGTCAGCATGGTTTTGACCACCGACCTGACAAAGCCATCCGATCTGACCAAACTGCCGCAGATCGACGCCAACATCGGCACGGTCCTGCTCTCGGCAAAGCTCCTGAATGTGGGCGGCGGAGACATAATAGACCAAGTGACCGGCTTTCACATTGGGACGGGCCAGCCGATCCCGAACGCAGCGGTCACCTTTTCGGTCCTGGCCGGCCCGGGAATTATCGGCAGCACCACGCCGGTCAGCGACAAAAATGGCGCATCCGATGCAATCTTCACCGCCGGCAACGTCCTCTATACCACCAACGTCATCATAGAGGCCACGGCCACCGTCAGCGGCAACATCTACCGCGCCTACACGAGTTTCCAGATCGTGCGCGGCACCGGCGTCATTTCCATCGGTGAAAACGGGCTTCTTCCCCCCATGAGCAAGGAGGAGGATCCGAACCTCGCCATCGCAGAGCGCTTCCTTCAATTGGTCCCCTTCAAGCTGACCGATTCCAACGGCAACCCGCGGGTGGGGGTACCGGTCACCCTGTCGCTCTACAGCCAGTCCAACGATTCCGCCGTCGTCATCGATTATCTGAAAAGCCCGGTCACCGAGCCGAACCAGCAGACCGTCACCACCGATTCCGCCGGCATGGGGGTATTCAACGTCTCCGTCACCATGCCGCTGCCCGCCCCCGGCATAACCAAGATCGACTCCATCGTCTACAAGGCGGTGACCAACGACGCCAATCCGATCGTCGCCTATGTCGGAGGGATGTATTCACTGACGGCAAAGCTGCCGACCCTCGTAATCACCCCCGCCTCTGCTTTGTTCGGCACGGCAACCGATATTACCTTTACCATCTCCGGCGGGGTTGCCCCCTACAGCGTCACCTCCAACACGACGAGCCGCGTGACCGTAACCCTGCAGCCCGACGGCGTGACTGCAGTCGCACGCCTCGTCGACACCTCGCAATGGGCCGGTTCGGTGATCATTTCCGCAAAGGATTCCGCTGGCCAGACTGTTTCGGCAACCGTATTGAGATAACCGCCGGGGCTCGATGCCAAGGCCTGTAATACCAATTGATATTATCCAGGAGGAACCATGCGCAGAATCACCGTTTTTTCCGTCATTCTCCTTTGCCTTGCCACCGGCAGCGCCCTGGCCGGAACCATCACCGGAAGGCTGGGGCTCACCGGCAAGGCGGGGGTTGCCGTGCCGATAAACGACAGTGACATCAAAGGCGCCAGCTTCGAAACCGACCCCGGCTTTGCCGGCGGCGGCGGGCTCATCTACGGATTCAGCGACCATCTGGCGGGGGAACTGGACGTGACCCATGCCCCGGCGCTCGACGCCAAGGTCGTCGGCACCAAGGCCGGCGAGGCGCAGTTCACCGATATCTCCGTAGGAGTCCAGTACCGCTTCATGCCGGAACGCGCCCTGGTTCCCTATCTGGGGGGAGGAGTCGATGCGATCAAGGGGGATATCGAGAACTCGACCCTCGACTGGACCGTCGGAGGACACGCCAATGTGGGGATGGATTACTTCCTGAACAAGAGTATCGCCCTTACCATGGACTTTCGAGGGATCGTCGCCGCCAAGAGCGATATAAAGCAGAGCGGCATAACGGTCGGGAAATTCGACCCGACAAGTTTCGTCGCGACCGTGGGGATACGCCTGTTTCTCCCCGAGAGATGGTAAGCTCTTCACATGACACAAAAAAAGCCCGGAAAACCGGGCTTTTTTCACTTCTCACGTTCAACCTCACAGCTGGCTAGTCACCGAACGAACCGCTCTCCGGAAGTTGTACCGGGTCGCAGACGTCGGCAGGGTCATGGGCTTTCACCCCGCATCTGCTGCAGGAAACGGTGGCATTGGCCGACAGCGAACTGATCGTGCTGCTGTCATCGATCGTGCAGAGCTTATCGTGCACTCTTTCGTGTCTCATGGTTCACACCTCCTTCGAGGTGACGACTGACCGCACTTCCTGTCTTTATTAAACCATATTTCAGACGAGATTCAAACCGGAAACACGACGGCATCACGCCTGTCAAAAGCCATTCCTTATTCCCAATCGCCTTCAAGGTGACACGTTCTCCCCTCACCCCTGCCCCTCTCCCTCAGGGCGAGGGGGAAAAATAAGCCATGAGCAATCGGGTCATCTTGAATGCACAGTGGAATTAACTGCCGGCGCCGCTAGCCGATCCGCCGGATCTCCGCCGTCAGATCATCGAGGGTGAGCCCCTGAAGCGCGGGGGTGCCGAGCCGGTCGGCATCGCCGCGGCGGTAGAGGTCGAAGAGAGGGTGGCGCTCGCCGTCGTCTCCCTTGATGCTCTTGACGGTGACGATTCCCACCTCGGCCAACTGGGGCTGGGAGCAGGAGTTGGGGCAGCCGGAGATGGACCAGTCGCGGCGGAGTCCCTCGTCGCCCATGGCGGCCACGAGGGCGAGGGCCACGTCGCGGGTGGGGGCGAGCCCCATGCGGCACTCGTGGCTTCCGGGGCAGACGCGGAACGCCACCTGCTGTTCGCGGATGGTGCCGCCGAAGCCGACGGCTGCCAGGGCCCGTTCGGCGTCGTCGCGCCGCGCCGGGTCGGCGAGCCGGAAGATGACGTTCTGCCCGCCGGTGAGGGCCATGAAGCCGCCGGCGAACTCCCGGGCGATGCCGGCCAGGTCCCGCAGCTCATCGGTGCTCAGCTCGCCGGCAAAGACCGCCGCTTCCAGGTGGCTCTTCCCTGCGGGGGAGGCCGCCGCAAACTGCAGAGGGCCGAAGGTGTCGCCACAGGGAAGGTCCCTGCCGCGGGCTTCCGTCACGCGCCGGACCAGTTCGTCGCGGCCGGTCTCCCGCAGGAGGTGCTTGAGGCGTTTCCCCTTGGGGGTGTGGGCGGCGTAAACCCGCACCACCGCCTCGGCCAGGGGGATGATCCGCTCCACCGGCACCGCCGACTCGAAGAGGAAGCCGGCGGAAGGCTCGCGCCCGAGCCCCCCGGCAAGCCAGACGTCATAGCAGGGAGCGGCATCGGCCGAGTCGGCCAGCACCAGGCCGAAGTCCTGGATCAGGTGACGGCCGTCGGTGCGGTCGGCGAAGACCCCGATCTTGAACTTTTTCGGCAGCCCCTCGAAATGGGGGTTGCGGGTGAAGTGATGGTGGAGAAGCTGGGCGAAGGAGCTGATGAGGGGAAACGCCGGGGCCGCGGCGGGGCCGCAGGTGACGCCGCGCACCGCACCGCCGCACGCACCGCGGGTGGTGAGCCCGACACCCGCCAGCATCCGCCAGACCTCGGCCAGGTCCTCCTCCTTGAGCCAGTGAAGCTCGATGCTCCCCCGGGTAGTGAGGTGGACCGCGCCGCCGGCGAAGCGGTCGGCGATCTCGGCGATCCGCGCCGCCTGCTCCGCGGAGACGGTGCCGGCGGGCACCTTGACCCGGAGCATGAAATTCCCCGGTTGCCGCTGTTCGTAAATCCCGTCTATCCGTATCGTCTGGGGGTCGAAGGTCATGGAGGCCTCTCTCTCAGGAAATGTTCCGGCAGGGAACACCGCATCCTACGCACAATTGCGGCAAAATTCAATCGGCAGGATGCGGCCTCCCGGAGCCTTCCGTCACTCGCGCTCCTCCCGGCGCCCCCTCCCCCTCGGTTCGCTGCCGCGCTCGCGGGGCGGCGGGCTTTCCCGGATCTCCTGCCGTGCCGGCTTTTCCGCCTGCTCCTGACGCGGCGCCTGCTCTCTGGCGGCTCCGGACTGCCGGGGCACACTCCGGCGATCCTCCCGGCTGCGCCCCTGGGGTCCCCTGCGCGCCGGCACCGCTTTCTCCCGCGGGGCGGGGGGGGCCTTCTCCTCGATCACCCGCGTCGGCGCCTCCCGTTTCCGGACCCGCAGCTCCTGCGCCGGCACCGCCGGCCGGAAGACCGACCCCCGCTCTTCCGGGACGAGGCGCCGCTCGCGCCGGATATCCTCGACCCTCACCCGCTGGACCTTCTCCGGCGGCGCCATCCGCGGCGGAATCTTCCGGTCCACCGGCCGCAACGCCTCGCGGGCGGGCCTGAAGCGCGGCGGGCCGATGGCAACGTTGGCGGCGGTGAAGGGATTTCCCCGCACCGTCACCCGTTCCCTCCTGCCGTGGAGGAATCCGTCACGGTTCACGACCGTCACGGCGTTGGTGACGGAGACGTTGCGATACTCCCGCACCACCGTCCGGTTGATGGTGACGTTGGTGATGTTGACGCTGGTGGGGCCGTAATGCCCGTAGCCGTAGTAGACCTCACCCGGCGCCAGGGGGACCCACGCCACGTAGCCCGGGGTGGAGACCCAGCCGACGTAACCGGGGGCCCACCAGGCGGCGCCGCGGGCGGGGGGGACCCAGCACCAGCCGAAGCGGGCCACGTAGGCCCACCGGCCGTAGTGGTACGGCGCCCACCCCCACGGCTCGTAGGAGATCCAGACGTAGTCTCCCCGGATCCAGACCCACCGGCCGCTCTGGTAGGGAGCCCAGCCAACGGAGACCGAGAGTTGCGGCGACCAGACATAGCCGTATTCCGGGGCATAGAGCCAGCGGCCGTTCTGGTCCAGATCCGAGGCGTAGTCGTCGAGCTCGTCGGGAATGTAGCGGAGGGACTCCGCCGCGGCCACCCGCCGGTCACGGTCGCGGTTCCACCGCTCCCATCGGTCCGGCGAACTCAGCGGGAAGAGATCCGCCTCCTGGTCGGCACCGATCCGCAGCGACTGCCCCGCCGAGACCCGGGTCTTGCCGCTGCGGGTTTCGGCGGAGGCATACCCCTTCAGGACCGACACGCTCGTCACCTCCCCCTCGGTCACGTCGACCATGATCAGGGAGTTGTCGTAGCAGCCGACGGAGGAGAGCGGCGTGTCGATCTGGATATGGTCGATCCCTCCCCGGCGGTTGTTGATGTAACTGCGCCCCTCGGCCTGGTAGAAGTGAAACGAATCTTCCCCCAGGTTGAGGATGTCGAGGGAGGTGGCGGCGTCCAGCCGGAGATAGACGCCGCCCCGGATCTGCACCTCCGCCTGCCCCCCTTCGGGGGACCAGAGCCGGTCACCCTCGTGGAGCGGCATATTCACCGCCGCCGGCACCCATTCCCCGGCATCGTCGGTGTAAATCTGCACGTCCCCCTTCACCAGACTGAGCCGCGCCGCGCCGGGCTCTTCGGCGGCGGCGACGCCGGCAACCGCCAGCAGGATCGCAACAAGGAAACCGATGAATTTCATATTTTGTCCTCCTCTTCACGTCAGGATGCGTCCTTCAATTCTACCGGGAGCCGCCCCCGGCTGCAACGCCGCCTTGTCAGTCAACGGCCATCGGCTATACTGAATCCTTATCCGCCACCCTCCCGGAGGCCTCCCATGAACCGCCCCCCCCTCGACTCCATCCGCAACATCGGCATCATCTCCCACATCGACGCCGGCAAGACCACGGTCTCCGAACGGATCCTCTACTACAGCGGCGAATCCCACAGGATGGGAGAGGTCCACGACGGCGAAACCGTCATGGACTGGATGCCCCAGGAGCAGGAGCGGGGGATCACCATCACCTCCACCGCCACCGTCTGCCGCTGGGGCGGCTGCCGGATCAACCTGATCGACACCCCCGGGCATATCGATTTCACCATCGAGGTGGAGCGGAGCCTCCGGGTTCTGGACGGCGCCGTCGCCATCTTCAGCGCCGTGGAGGGGGTCCAGCCCCAGAGCGAGTCGGTCTGGCGCCAGGCCGACCGCTACCGGGTCCCCCGCGTCTGCTTCATCAACAAGATGGACCGGATCGGCGCAGACCACCGGGCGACGCTGCGGCAGATGGCGGAGAGGCTCGGGGCGCGGCCGGTCCCGCTCCAGATCCCGGTTGGCGCGGAAGCGGACTTCGTCGGGGTGATCGACCTGATCGCCAGGGAACTGGTCACCTTCGACGAGGCCGACCTGGGGCGGAGCGTGATCCGTCGGCCGGTGCCGACAGAGCTGGCCGACGAGGCGGAAGAAGCCCGCGAACAGCTCCTGGAGGCTGCGGCCGATTTCGACGATGCCGTCCTGGCCGATCTCCTCGAAGGGCGGGAGATCGCCCCCGAGCGGATCAGCCGGGCACTCCGGGTGGGGACCATCGCCTGCCGGATCTTTCCGGTGCTCTTCGGCTCGGCCCTGCGCAACAAGGGGGTTCAGCCCCTTCTGGATGCCGTCGCCGCGCTGCTCCCCTCCCCCCTCGACCTTCCCCCTGTAACCGCTCAACGGCCCGATGGCGAATCCGTTGACACCCTTCCGTGCGACCCGGACGGCCCCCTCTGCGCCCTTGCCTTCAAGGTCCAGTCCGACGAGGGGCGCAAGCTCACCTACCTCCGCGTCTATTCGGGGACGGTCAGGGCCGGCGCGGCCCTCTGGAACAGCACGCGGGGATGCTTCGAGAAGGCGGGCCGGCTCTTCCGGATGCACGCCCACAAGCGGGAGCAGATCGAGGAGGCGACGGCCGGCGACATCGTGGCCGCCGTGGGGCTCAAGGAGGTCCTGACCGGCGACACCCTCTGCGACCCGGCGCACCGCCTCATCCTGGCGGGGCTTGCGGTGCCGGAACCGGTGGTGTCGCTGGCGGTGGAGCCCCGGGGGGTGGACGACCGGGAGAAACTCCTCCCGGCGCTGGAGAAGCTCCAGTGGGAGGACCCGACCTTCCGGGTCCACGAGGACGAAGAGACCGGCCAGACGATCCTCACCGGCATGGGAGAGCTCCATCTGGAGGTGGTCACCGACCGGCTCGGACGGGAGTTCGGGGTCCACGTCGCCACCGGCAGGCCGCAGGTGGTCTACCGGGAGACCATCACCCGCCCGGTGGAGCGGCACGAAATCTACCGGACCGAGTTCGAGGGGAAGATCCAGGGGGGAGAGGTACGGCTGCGGCTCTCTCCCCTCCCCCGTGGAGCGGGGGTGCGGCTCGTCGTCCCACCGGCGGACGAGCTGGGGATTGCGCGGGAATGGCGGGAGGCAGTGGCGTCAAGCATCGCCCAGGCATGCTCCGCCGGCTGCCGCACCGGCTACCCCCTCACCGACCTGGAGGTGCGGGTCGCCGCCGTCCCCCTGGAGGCGGGGGTTACCACCGAGGCGGGGGTGCGGGCCGCCGCCGGCCGGGGGGTGCTGCTGGCGGCGCGGGACGGAGGGGTGACACTGCTGGAACCGCTCATGAACCTGGAGATCGTCGCCCCCGCCGACTGCGCCGGCAAGGTCCTCGGCTCGGCGCAGCAGAAGCGGGGACGGGTGGAGGGGATCACGGTCCAGGGGGCGATGGAGACGATCCGGGCACTGGTCCCCCTGGCCGAGATGTTCGGCTACATGACGGAACTGCGCAGCGCCACCAAGGGGCGCGGCACCTACACCATGGAATTCGCCCGCTTCGAGCAGGCTCCCCCCGACCTTCTCAGGCGTCTCGGATTCGCCGGCTGAGGCGCCCGGATCGACTGAAACGGCCACACTCCCCCCGGCCAGATGCCGGCGCCTCCCTACTCGTGCCGATGGGGGATTGCCGCCAGCTCCTTCTTCAGCGCGCCAAGGGCCCCCTCGATCTCGGCAATGTCAGCCTCCAGCACCCGAAAGTCACTGCTGGAATCGAGCTTTCCGGCGAATTCCCTGATAACCCCGATCTGCTCCGCCAGAACCTCCCTCACGCGCGATGTCTCCACAAGGGCCATGGTCTCTCCTCCCTCCGACTCTGTTAGTGCGCCACCTCTCTCCCGGCTCGTTACCAAGTATAGCCCGCCGGTCTCCGTTGACAACCGGCGGCGCACGCCGCCAACAATCAGCAAGGCCGGCTTTTCATCCGGCAAAAGCATGGTAATAATTAATCATCGCTGTATTATTGAATTTTCATTGCCGCATAACCACTGCCAAGGAGGAGCGCCATGCTGAAGGAATTCAAGGAATTTGCCATGAAGGGAAACGTGATCGATCTCGCCGTCGGCATCATCATCGGTGGGGCCTTCGGCAAGATCGTCACGTCGTTCGTCAACGACATCCTGATGCCCCCCCTGGGGCTCCTTCTGGGAAAGATGGATTTCACCAACCTCTTCATCAACCTGTCGGGAAAGGAGTTCCCCTCCCTCAAGGCGGCCAAGGATGCCGGCGCGCCGGTCATCAGCTACGGGGTCTTCATCAACACGGTCCTCGACTTCATCATCGTCGCATTCGCCATCTTCCTCGTCATCAAGCAGATCAACCGGATGAAGGCGGAGCCCGTCCCCGTCCCCCCCAACACCAAAGAGTGCGGCTTCTGCTTCTCGGCGATTCCGATCAAGGCAACGCGCTGCCCCCACTGCACGTCTGAAGTGAAGTAGTCTCCCGTCCACCCCGAACGCACAAAGGGCGCCCCCTCAGGAGCGCCCTTTGCCGTTTTGCCCGTTGCTGGTCGTTGACTTATGGCCGCGGCCGCATCCCTTCGGCCACCACCTCGGCGATGTCCCGCACCCGGGTCTGCCCCGCCTGCCGGTCCTTGAGGCCATCCTCGAACATGGTCATGCAGTAGGGACAGGCCACGCAGACGGTGTCGGGGTTCTTCCGCAGCGCCTCCTCGACCCGCGCCCGGTTGATCCGGCTGCCAAGCTGCTCCTCCATCCACATCCGGCCGCCGCCGGCGCCGCAGCAGAACGACTCGCCCCCCGCCCGGTCGAACTCGACCGGCGCGGCGCCGGTGACCGCCGCAATCACCTCCCGCGGTGCGTCGTAGACGTCGTTGTGCCGCCCCAGGTAGCAGGAGTCGTGGAAGATGATCTCCCCCAGCTCCGACACCTGCCGGTCGAGCCGCAGCCGCCCCTCCGCCTGGAGCGTGCGGATCAGCTCGCTGTGGTGGACTACTTCCAGCTCGATGCCGTACTGGCGGTAGTCGTTCTTGAGCGTCGTGAAGCAGTGGGGGCACGGGGTGATCACCTTGGTCACCCCCCGCTCCCGGAACAGGGCCACGTTCTCCCGGGCCATCCGGTCGAAGACGTACTCGTTGCCGAGCCGCCGCAGGCTGTCGCCGCAGCACTTCTCGTCCTTGCCGAGGATCCCCCACGACACCCCGGCCCGGTCGAGGATCTGCGCCAGGGCCACCGTCACCTGCCTGCTCCGGGAATCGAAGGAGCCGGCACACCCCACGTAGAGGAGATATTCCGTCTTCCCCGCCTCGAACGGCTTCACGTCCAGCTGGGAGCACCACTTGGTCCGCTCAGAGGGGGCGATCCCCCACGGGTTCGAGCGCTGCTCCATATTCTCGAAGAGGTTCAGGAGCTCTTCGGGGAACTTCGCCTCCATCTCCACCAGATGGCGCCGCATCCCCACCAGCTTCGGCAGGTGCTCGATGAAGACCGGGCATGCCTCCATGCAGGCGCCGCAGGAGGTGCACGACCAGATGGCGTCGGCCGCCACGCTTCCCGTACCGCCGTCGCCGATGAGCGGCAGCGCCGGCGCGCCTCCCCGTTTCAGGAGCGCCCCGTTGGCAAGGAGGTTCACCTTGATGTCGTTCACCACCTGGCGCGGGTTGAGGGGCTTGCCGGTGGCGGCGGCAGGGCAGACGTTCTGACAGCGGCCGCATTTGGTGCAGGCAAAGCCATCGAAGAGATCCTTCCACGACAGGCGGTCCACCTGGCCGGCGCCGAACGTCTCGTTGGGCTCGAACCGCTCGGGCGGCTGGGTGTTCGGCTTGCCGTCGCGGCGGAGAAAACAGTTGGCAATGGCGGTGAAGACGTGGAGGTGCTTGGTGAACGGGATGAGCACCGTGATGAAGGCAAAGAGGGCGGCGGCATGGAGCCACCAGTAGAAGCCGAAGGTGGCCCGGACGTGCATCTCCGGATACCCCGCCAGCACCGCGGCGAAGCGCGACGACACCGGCATCGCCGCAGCGCCCCGCTCGTGCCCCAGGGCAATCTCGGCCCCGCTCACGCCGATATAGGCGATCATATGGACGGCGATGAGGAGGAGAATCGCGTAGGATTCGAAGGTCCGCGCCTCCGGGTAGGGGGGGAAGAGGGTGCGGCGGACCAGGGCAAAGGCGATGGCCACCAGGGTCAGTGCCGCCATCACGTCGGAGACGAAACGGACCGGCAGATAGACCGCATCGGGGAGGAGCGACAGCCGGAGGGAGGGGACCATGCCGCTCACCAGGAACTCGACGTTGACGAGGACGAGGGAGATGCAGGCCCAGAAGATCACCAGGTGGTTCAGGCCGAAGAGCTTGCGCACAACCCGCTTCTGCACGAAGGCGTAGAGGAGCATCTCCCGCACCGCCGCGCCGACCCCCCGGAAGGTGTAGCCGGGGCGCCCCAGGGCAACGAGGCCGAGCCTGCGGTAGAGGCTCACGGCGAAGAACGCGAGCGCCACCAGGAGGAGAAGGGTGAAAACGGCTGGATTGGGTTGCATATCACTATACCTCATGCCTGCCAGAGAGGGGCAGGAACCATGGAATCTTGTGCGCTCAGGCTACGCGCTTCCCCTGCTTCAGGTCGCGGAGCCGCTGGGTGATGGCCGGGACGATCTGGAAGAGGTCCCCCACGATGCCGTAGGTGGCGACATCGAAGATCGGCGCCTCACGGTCACGGTTGATGGCGATGACCAGGTCCGAGTCCTGCATCCCCACCAGGTGCTGGATCGCCCCCGAAATCCCGCAGGCGATGTAGATCTTCGGACGCACCGTCTTCCCCGTCTGCCCCACCTGCCGCTCGTGGGGCATCCACCCCGCGTCAACGGCGCTGCGCGACGCCCCCACCACGCCACCCAGTTCGTCGGCCAGCTCCTGCAGCATCCCGAAGTTCTCCTTCGCCATCATCCCCCGCCCCCCGGAGACGATGAACTCCGCCCCGGCGATGTCCACCTCCCCCGCTTTTTTGTCCCGGATGATCTCCAGCACCTTGGTCAGGATGTCGGCCTCGGCGAGGGCAACCTCCTCCCGCACGATCTCCCCCGTGGCCCCTGCCTGCCGCTCGGGGAGCGGCATCACGTGGGGACGAACCGTGGCCATCTGGGGACGGAACCGGTCGCACATGATGGTGGCCATGATGTTCCCCCCAAAGGCGGGGCGGGTCTGGCGCAGGTTGCGCCTGTCGTCCACGTCGAGCCCGGTGCAGTCGGCGGTGAGGCCGGTCTTGACCCGCGTGGCCACGGCGCCGGCCAGGTCGCGCCCCATGCCGGTGGCACCCATGAGGACGATCTCCGGCTGGTACGTGCCGATCAGGGTGCAGCACGCCTCCAGGTACGCCTCGGTCCGGTAGTGCCGGAAGACCGGCTGGTCCAGCAGGTAGGCCTTCGAGGCGCCGTGGGCGAAGGCCTCGTGGCAGAGGTGTTCGACGTTTTCGCCGATGACCACGGCGCAGAGTTCCGTCTGCAGGCTCTGCGCCAGCTGGGCCCCGACCCCCATCAGCTCCCAGGAGACCCGCGCCGGCTCCCCCTCGGTCTGCTCCACGAAGACCCAGACCCCGCGGTAGGCGGCGAGCATCTGCGCCAGGGCGGCCGCCTCCTCGTCCACCTCTTCGGCAGCGGCGGCGTCGGCCCCCTGCTGCCGTGCCAGTTCGTCGAGAAGCTGCTGCTCTTCGGGGGTGAAAAACATCTCCAGCGCCTCCGCCGGGCAGACCTTCACGCACTTGAGGCAGCCTATGCACTTCTCGCTCAGGATGACCGGCTCTCCCGCCTCGTTCATTTCGATGATGTCCACCGGGCAGGCGCTCTGGCAGCGGGCGCCGCAGGCGATGCACTTCCCGGCGATGAGCCGCGCCCTCCCCCGGGGTTTCTTGATCTTCTTCGGTTCGGTCATGTCGTATCCCCTACGTCTTCAATCACACCGTATGTCAGACCGCCAGCAGGTCCTTCGCCAGCAGCTTGTCGATCAGCAGATGGGCTGTCCCGACGGGATCGTTCACCCCGTCGCCGATGATCTCCCCCTTGGCCCGCTCGGGGGAGAAGATCCGGCTCACCCAGGTGGGGGAACCCTTGAGGCCGACGCTGTTCGGATCGAGCTTGAGCAGGTCGTTGGTCCAGAGTTTCACCGCCGCCGTGGCCGAGGCGAGCCGCATGGGGACGCTCGGGTAGCGGGGGCGGTTCAACTCCCGCACCACGGTGATCAGCACCGGCAGCGGCGCCTCCACGATCTCGTACCGCCCTTCCAGTTTGCGCCGCACCCGGATCCGCCGCGCCGCCACGTCCAGCGCCTCAATCCGGTCCACCAGCGTCAGCTGGGTGAAGCCGAGCCGCACCGCGATCCCCGGCCCCACCTGGGCGGTGTCGCCGTCGATGGTCTGCTTGCCGCAGAAGACGATCCCCACCTCCTCGCCGATCTCCTCGCCGATCTTCCGGATGGCCGCCGCCAGCACGTTGCTCGTGGAGAGGGTGTCGGCACCCCCGAAACAGCGGTCGGAGCAGAGAATCGCCTCGTCGACGCCGAGGCCGAGGGCCTTGCGCAGCGCCGCCTCGGCGTTGGGGGGGCCCATGGAGAGCGCCACGGAGCGAAAGCCATAGCGGTCCTTCACCCGCAGGCTCTCCTCCAGGGCGTGGGTGTCGTAAGGGTTGACGATGAACGGGATCCCCTCCCGCACCAGCGTGTTGGTAACCGGGTCGATCTGAACCTGGGTCGTGTCGGGTACCTGCTTGATGCAGGCGATGGCGAGCATGGTTTCGGTCTCCTGAAATTGGTGATGATGGCCGGACGAAGAACTATCGCAGCCGGTACCGGCTGCGGCGGCAAAAACAATTACGCGTTAATCATAATAAAGGAACCGGCGCGAGGCAAGCAAAGTATGCCTAAAAAATAGGCATGCTTTTTTACCAATAGTAAAGAGAACCGCGAAAACTCGCGCTCTCCACCGTGGGTCGTGCACTTTTACCCGGCAGTTTTATTTTACCTTTACGTAAATGGAAGATATACAAACAAAATACAATGTTTGCTGGTGCGGCGCAACCCATTTTCTCTCCCGGACCTTGCCAAGGAGAACACTACCCCATACTCCCCATGCTGGCAAGGGCGCCGACCCGCGACGGTACGTAGGCCGGCTCGGCCCCGGCATACATGAGAGCGGTTTCGCCGCTGGCGACGAAGCCGGCGGCGCCGAGGAGGGCCGTCACCGCCCCGTTGCCGGCCGGCACGTCGAGGAAAAGCCGCGTCCCTGCGCCCGCAACGGCCCGGGCCTCGTCCAGGAGTTCCGCCGCTCCGTCCCCTGCCGAACATCCCCACGGACCCACCTGAAAGCCGTCGCCGAAGGGTTGCACGACGAGAAAGCCTTCCGGGCGTAGCACCACCGTACCGCGGGCTGCAACGGCCGCCAGAAGCGTCCGGCGGTCATCTCCCCAGCCGGCGCGGTCAAAGGCTTCCATTGCCGCTGGCCGGACCGGACCTCCCCCGCCGGTGCCGCCTCGTCCCGTCCCGACCCAGCGGACCACCCGGTCGGCTTCCCGAAACCCCATCCGCTCATAGAGGGGACGTCCCGACGACGACGCCGTGAGCCAGGTCGTCTTCACCCCGGCCGCGGCGAGCGCCTCCACCGTGCGGTGCATCAGGAGCGTTCCGCACCCCCGCCCCCGGCGCGCACGGTCGACGAGGAGGTTGCCGATCCACCCGCTGGTGCCGTAGCGGATCGACGTGACAAAGGCCACGGCCGCCCCCTCCTCCTCCAGCGTAAAGCACCCTCCGGGGAACGCGCCGCGGAGGAAGTCGAACTCCCAGCGGTCGCAGAGCCACCCCTCATCCTCGGAACGGGCGAGGAACGCGGGGAGATCCTTCGCGGAGAAGGGGCGGAGCGTCATCGCCTACCCCGGCACCACGCAGGCCGACTGCCCCACCGAGACATCCCGACCGATGAGCCCCACGGCGTCGGCGCGGCACTGGCGGCAATGCTTGAACTGGCCGATGATCGCCTCGTTCGCCGCCCGGACCCCGTCGAGCGTCTCCGTGGAAGGGGGGGCGATATGGGCGAACTCCGCCTGGGGGATCAGCGGCATGATGTTCATGACGAAGGCGCCGAGCTCCTTCACCTTCCGGCCGATGAGCGGGATCTGCTCCTCGTTCACCCCGGGGATGTAGACGGTGTTCACCTTGATGGTCATGCCGTACCCGGCCGCCCGCCTGAGCCCCTCCAACTGGTTGGCGATCAGTATCTCCGCCGCCTCGGCACCGCGGTAAGTTGTGCCGTGGTAGCTGATGTGGCCGTAGATCCGCGCCCCCACGGCGGGATCGAGGGTATTGAGGGTGACGGTGAGGCTGTGGAGGTCGAGCTCGTGGAGGCGGTCGATGGCGTCGGGGAGCAGGAGGCCGTTGGTGCTCATGCACTTGATGAGATGGGGAAACTCCTCCCCCACGAGGCGGAAGGTCTCGAACGTCTCCTCGTTGGCCAGGGGATCGCCGGGGCCGGCGATGCCGATCACCTTGATGATGGGGCCGACCACCGGGCTCGCCATCACCTCCCGGACCTTGGCGATCGCCTCGGCGGGGGTGAGGAGCCTGCTCGTCACGCCGGGGCGCGACTCGTTGGCGCAGTCGTGCCTGCGGCTGCAGTACCCGCACTTGATGTTGCAGCGGGGCGCCACCGCCAGGTGCATCCTCCCGTTCTTGTGGTGATTGCCGCCAAAGCAGGGATGCCCCTGGATCTTCTTCAGCTGATCGCATGACGTGGCCATGGTCTACCTCCCGTGGGCGTGTGTGCCGGCTCGGCCGGCGCCGAACGAAAAAAGCCCGGCGGAGTGCTCGCGCCGGGCTTCGATGCCTGTTTCGGAAATACCTCGTCGTATGACCGATGGTTTCCCCTCTAACATTAAACGTGCCAGAACTCCCCCGTCACCATCCACACGTCCAACACACCGTATTTAAAAGGCTTTTATCGAGGCTTAATGAATTTTTGATGCCCATTTTTTGGGGAAGTGATTAAAAACAAGGCAGCTGCCACCCGCAGAACGGGGCGGCGAAAGATGGCCACCCCCCCGCGGGAGCGCCCCGTGCCCCCGCCCTTTCGCCCCGGATTACTTATTGCATTCTCATCCGGCGTGACCGTATCGATCAATCTCCCCGATATCCGCTCCCGGGCGGCGGCCGCCTTCGTCGGCCTGGCGGTGGGCGACTCCCTCGGCGCGCCGGTGGAATTCATGACCACCGGCGAGATTGCGGCAAAGTACGGCATCCTCAATGAGATCGTCGGCGGCGGCTGGCTGCGGCTGAAACCGGGCCAGGTAACCGACGACACGGAGATGTCCCTCTGTGCCGCCCGTGCCATCGCCTCCGCCGGCGGCTGGTCCTTGGCGGGGATCGCCGGGGAGTTTGCCGCCTGGCTCCGGTCGAAGCCCATCGACGTGGGTGACACCTGCCGGCGGGGAATCCGCAACTTCATGCTGAAGGGGATGCTGGAAACCCCCTTCAACCAGTGGGACGGCGGCAACGGCGCCGCCATGCGGATGCTCCCCACCGCCCTCTTCACCCTCGGCGACGACGCTCTCCTCGAACGATGCGCCGTGGAGCAGGCCCGCCTCACCCACAATCACCCCCTCTCCGACGCCGCCTGCATCACGCTGGGGCGGCTCGTCCACCTCTCCCTCCGCGGCGCCTCCAAGCCGCGCCTGCGCCGGGAGGCGGATCAACTCATCGCCGCTTACCCCACCTTTGCCTTCGATCCCTACCGGGGGCTTGCCACCGGCTACGTGGTCGACACCATGCAGACGGTCTTCCACCACTTCTTCCGGGGACGCAGCTTCGAGGAGTGCCTCACGGGGACCGTCAACCAGGGGGGCGACGCCGACACCACCGGCGCCATCTGCGGGATGCTGGCCGGCGCCTTCTACGGCATGGAGAGCATCCCGCGCCGGTGGCTCAAGCGGATGGACCGAAGGGTGGTGGCCGAAACATCGCATCTATCGACGCAGCTTGTCGCTCTATCTCCTGCCCTTTGCGGGCGAGACGGTATTTTGTAGCATCCTCCTTGACGCACTCCTTTTTTGCTGCTAAACATTTAGCGGCGCCTAATCAAACGCAGCAGAATTCCATTCCCCGCCAGGTCAAGGAGGATCCCTCATGAAACGAACGTCACGCCTCGCCGCCATCATGCTCACCTGTTTCATCGTCGCCAGCACCGCGGCGGCCCTGGCCGCCGCCTCTCCCGTCTTCGACGTGGACCGGGAGTTCTACCCTTACTATCCCTCGCTCATGAAATGGAACAAGTCCACCGTTCCGTTCAATGAGCCGAAACGGTGCGGCGGCTGCCACTCCCGGCAGTACAAGGAGTGGAACGGCTCGGTCCACAGCCTCGCCTTCAAGGACCCGATCTACCAGGGTGAGCTGAACAAGGGGGTCAAGGCGGTGGGTCATGAGGTCTCCCGCCAGTGCGAGGGGTGCCACTCCCCGGTGGGGATGATGACCGGCGAGATCAAGGGACCGGGAAACGCGGGGCTCTCCGAAATGGCCCTGGCCGGGGTTTCCTGCGACGTCTGCCATTCCATCAGCGGTGTGACCCACTGGCAGACCCCCTCCCACGAACCGGAGAACGGCTCCTTCATCCTGACGCCGGGAGTGGAGACCAAGGATGGCCAGACCTTCATCAAGCGGGGCCCATTCAAGCCTTCCGACAACTGCGGCGGCGGCTTCCACAAGTGCGAGGAGTCGCCGCTTCACCTGAAAGCCGACCTCTGCGCCTCCTGCCACCAGGTCTACCACTACGACTCCCACTTCCCCATCGAGGCCACCTACCTCGAATGGAAGCACGGTCCCTACGCCCAGAAGAATATCCTCTGCCAGGACTGCCACATGGTCGACATCGAAGGGTTCAAGCGCTCCGCCGACCAGTTCGTGAAGCCCCAGCGCGAGGAGTACCACCACTACTTCAGCGGGGCCAACTACCTTCTCACCTACCTGGCCGCCGGAGCTGCAAAGAAGGCGGGCGATGAAAAGCTGGCCAGGAGCCTCATGCAGCAGTACGACATGGCGGTGGAACGGCTCAAGTCGGCCGCCGACCTGGAGCTCTTACCGGTCTATCACGACGGCGCCCTGGACGAGCTGAAGGTGCGGGTGAAGAACATCCGGGCCGGCCACAACCTCCCCACCTCCCTCTCCAACGTGCGCCAGATGTGGCTGGAGATCACCGCCAGGGATGAAGCCGGCAAGGTGGTCATGACCACCGGCACCCTCAACCCCGACGGTTCCCTTCCCGACACCGCCCGCAACTTCAATTCCGACGGGATGGGGAACGACTTCCACTTCGCCATCGACCCGTGGGTGGTCACCGCCTTCGCCAAGCACGACACCATCCCCCCCCGCGGCTACAAGGAGGTGTTCTACGGCCTTCACTTCCCGGCGGGGCTGAAGAAAGTGACCATGGAAGCCAGACTCCGCTACCGCCAGGCTGACCAGAAGGTGGCGGAGGCGCTGCTGGCTGCCGTGCCGAAGGATATCGACCTGGACCAGGTCTATGGCCTCAAGGCGGTGCCGGCGCTGCCGGTGGTGGATATGGCGGTGAAGCAGGCGACTTTCGATACGGCCCAATAGCTCCCTTCTTTCTAAACGGAAAAAGCCCCGGAGGATTTGCTCCCCCGGGGCTTTTTCCGTTCAGGCTCCGTGCTTCATACCGTGCACATCACCCGTCGCACCCGGTACTCGCCGCCGACGATCAGGTACTCCCCCTCTCCCTTCATGATGCTGTTGGGGAGGAGGTCGTTGAAGAAGAATACCTTCACCAGCGGCGCCCGGATCTCCCAGACAGTGGAGCCGAACTCCCAGGCCCGCTCCTCCACGGCGGTGAAGGAGACGAGGTTGTTGAACCGCACGATCTTTTCCCGCTTGCCGAGCTCCTCCACCGTCTCGTATTCGCCCGCATCGCAAGTCCCCCGGTAGAGTGTGATCCACCGCTCGCCGGGAGAGCGGCGTCCCAGCTCGTACTGGCAGAACTCGTAGAGGATGTCGAGCTGGGAGTTGATGGCGTTGGTCCGGGCGCTCCCCTTGGTGCGGTCCACCGCATAGGCGTAGTAGGCGTCGGTGTGAATCCCGGCGATGGGGACCCTGTGGAAGGTCGGAGCGATCCCGATCCGGCTCTCGACCCACCCCTTGAGCACCGCCCCCTCCACGGAGTTGGCATCCATCATCCACCCCCGCAGATAGCGGAGGTAGCTGTTCTTGAGGCTCCTGCGGGCGGTGTCGGTCCGCTGGTCCTGCCAGTGGTGGAGCTGGAACTTGACCGACATGTAGTCGTTGAAGACCTCGCCCCGCTCCTCGGAAGAGTCGATCCCGTCGAGCTTCTGAAAGAGGAAGCGGTTGGCCTGGCGGACCCCCTGGAGTTCCAGGGGGTGGGGATTGTCGTTGAAATGGCGGGAGGCGATGACCCAGGGGGGGAGGTTGCAGTGATTGAATGCCGAATTCTGCATCGGGTCATCACCTCGTTGTGAATGATCTCGGCGGGGGGGATCCCCGGTGGTTACAGGGCCTTGGCGATCTCCACCAGCGTCGCCTTGATGGGGCCGTCGGCCACGAAGGCATCGACGCCGAACCGCTCCATCTCCATCTGGGGGCCCTGCCCAATCTGGGCACAGACCACGGCGCGGCAGCCGGCAAGGGCGTCGGCAATGGCCTGGAGCACGTGGGCCCGTTCGGGATGGAAGGCATCGTAGGTGCAGTACCGCTCCACCTTCTTCTCGTCCACCAGCCGCGCCCCGCCGGCGTCCACCTCGAAGATGAGGAAACGCTCGGCATGGCCGAAGTGCTGGTTGATCTCCCGTCCGTCCTTGGAAGCAACTGCGATCAACATTAGACACCCCCTCTTCTTAAAGACGCTCCGGAGGAGCTCGCTCCCTTTACATCGCCACCGGCGCGAAGGTGAAGCACTTCTTCGAACAGGTCCGTCCGCAGGCCTGACAGCCGATGCAGTTGCCCGGATTGGAGACCTTCATGAACATCTTGGCGGAATCGTCCTCGTCCACCTCTTCAAAGGTCAGCACGTCGTGGGCGCAGACCTTGAAGCAGCGGGCGCAGCCGATGCAGGTCTCCTCGTCGATGGAGACGACGAACTCGGGGGTGTACTCGGTCTTGTTTCTTCTCAGTCCGGTGATGTAAGCCATTTTCTCTTCCTCCGTAATATTTGTGGTTGCGTAAGGGCAATTCATGAATTGCCCCGACAAGATCAATCCTCGAACGATACCTCGTGCCCCTTGTTCATCGCCTTGCGGAGCCACGGCGGCGGGTTCCCCTTCAGCACCTCCTCAAGCTTCCCTACCATCTCGCTCAGGCTCACCGGGGTATTGGTCTTCATGGGGTGGATCTTGAGCGCCACGAGCTTGGCCGCCGCCGGCCCACCGATGGCCATGGTGTAGACGATGGCGCACTCCCTGAGCGCAGCGGCCCGAGCCGCGATCTTGTCCTCCTCGTCATCGCCGTGGACACCGACGGTGACCGTTTCCACGAAGGAAGAGCCCTCCGGGCCGATCTCCCAGATCTGGAAATTCTTCGCCATACCGAAATGCTCGTCGATCATCTCGCCGGTTGTTGATGTGAACGCGACTTTCATCTCAAACCCCTTTCATTCTTTGCCACAGAGACACAGAGGTACCGAGAAAACCAAAAACAATCTATCTTTCTGATGTTCAGGCAAAAGCCGTTTCCATCACGAGGAGAGAGGTGCCCTAAGGACTTGTTTCTTCTCCGTGTCTCCGTGTCTCTGTGTCTCTGTGGCAGATTTGGTTTCAGTTATGCGCCAGCTTCTGCGCCTCTCTGGCATTGGCCTGGAAGATATTCGCCGTCTCGAACAACAGATTCATCGTCCCCCGGTAGCCGACCCACATCTTCTGGTGGGCGCCCAGGCGGTCGAAGACCGGGAGACCCGCCCGGAGATGGGCCTTGATGCCGAGCTTCGCCGCCGCCTGGCGGCCGTTGCTGTTAGCCACCAGCAGATCGGAGCCCACCGCCGCCGTCTCCAGGTCTTCCAGGTCGCCGACGAAGACCGTCTCCGTCGGCAGGACATCGAGCCCCCGCACCCGCGTGGCAGCGATGGCCGCCTGGATCTCGCACCCCATGCCGGCTAGGAAGCCGGCCATGGTCTTCAGGTTGTCCGCCTCCAGGGCGATGGTCACCTTCTTGAGACCGAACTGGTAGTGGCTGTCCACCATGGCATCCATGAGCCGGCTCCGCCAGCGGCGGAACTTCTCGGGGACCGGATTTCCCGAAATGGCGGAGAGAGTCTCCATGAGGCGATCCACCTCGGCCAGGCCGGTGATGGAGGTAAAGCCGTAGCAGGGGATGCCGAACTTCTCTTTCAGCGCCAGCCCCGCCTTGGCCAGGGAGTCGCCGATGGAGATGGTCGCCGCGCTCCGCCCCGCCTGGCGGATCCGCTCCATCGACACGCCGCCGGTGGAGAGAGGGGAGACCGTGTCATCGATGTGGCCGTCCAGGGCGCATGAGATGTCGGGGACCATGATCGGGTCGAGGCCGAACGCCTCGCAGATCTCCTTCACCTCCTCCACGTCGGCCGGGGTGAGGTGGGCGCCGGGGAGGACCGTCACCTGTCCGGGAATCGTCTCGCCCCCCTCGGGGACGCTCTTCACGATCGCCTCCACCGCCGCGGCGTACCCTTCCTGCAGCGAGCCGGAGTAGTCGGGGGTGGATGCCCAGATGATCGGCACTGAGGCCAGCTCCGGGTTTTCCTGCCGGAAGTGGACGATGGCGCTCCGGACGTCGTCCCCCATGGTCTCGGTGAGGCCGGAGGTCATGACGCCGACGACGGTCGGCTTGAACTTCTCGATGACCCGCTTGATCCCCTTCTTCAGGTTTTCCCAGCCGCCGAAGATGGCGGTGTCCTCGCTCATGCTGGTGGAGTTGAGGGCGATGGACTCCTTGAAGTGCCGGGAGAGCTGGAGCCGGATGAAGGTGGAGCACCCCTGGGCGCCGTGGAGAAGCCCCAGCATCTGGTCGATGCCGAGATAGGCCAGGGTGGCGCCGAGGGCCGGCGAATTCTTCTGGGGGTTCACCGTGGCGCACTTGGTCGGCACCTTCACCCGCGAGGCGCTCAGCTCTTCGGCCAGATGGGCTTCGGCGTGACCGGCGGCCTTCGCCACATCAGCCGCCAGCTCTTCCTCCGCCTTCTCCCACGGCGCCTTGGCGTTCAGCACCGGCCAGATCGGGTTGTTCACCGTGAGGTCGAGCTGCTTCGCGAAGGTTACCATCCCCTCATAGCCGGCGTAGGGGTGGGAGCGGCCGTGGTTGATGTCGAGGAATGGCGTCTTGGTCTTCAGGGCCAGGAACTTGGTCTTGCCGCCGGCCACGATCAGGTCGGGCACCTTCTCGTACATGACCGAGAGGAGCCCGGCAGTGCTGGTATCCTCGATGATCCGGGCGTCCTGGTGCATCAGGGCCTTCATCCGGTAGAAGTCTTCCAGGGTCGAGTTCTGGGTGCCGGCGGCCAGGATCTCCACCCCCAGCTCCCGCAGGGCATTCACCATGGACCAGGTCTTCACGCCTCCGGTAAAGAGGACCGAACGCTTCCCCTCCAGCCGCGCCCGGTAGGGGGCGATCCGCTCCCGGCATTTCGCCTCTTCCTCCTCCAGAAGCCGCTCCACCCGATCCTGCATGATCCGCTTCTCAAGCCCCCCCACGGTGTTGTCCAGCTCCCGGGCGATGTCCCGCAGGGCCTTGGCCGTGTCGGTCATGCCGTAGAACGACTCCTCCAGGTACGGCATGCCGTAACTCTTCTGCATCTTCTTGGCGAGGTTGGTGAGCGATTTGGAGCAGATGATGACGTTCAGCTTTGCCCGGTGGGCGTAGCGGAGCTCCTCGAATTTCGCATCGCCGCTGAAGCAGGAGAGGATCTGGATGCCGAGCCGGTCAAAGAGCGGCAGCATCCCCCAGAGGTCGCCGGCGATGTTGTACTCGCCGATGAGATTTATCGGATACTCCCCCAGCACCGGCGGCTCGGCGGTGCCGACGACCCGCTTGAAGAGGATCTCCCCCGCCAGCCGGTTGCCGATGTTCTTGTCGCCGATGAAACCGGGGGTGTTGACCGGGATCAGCGGGATGGAAACCTTCTCCTGTGCCGCCTTGCAGACCGCTTCGATGTCGTCGCCGGTCATGGCGGTGACGCAGGTGGCGTAGACGAAGATCGCCTTCGCCTGGTCGCGGTAACGGTCCGCCAGCTCGATGATCGCCTTGTAGAGCTTTTTCTCGCCGCCGAAGATGACGTCGTTCTCCAGCATCTCGGTGGTGAAGCCCCGGCGGTAGAGCTGGGAGCCGGAGGAGCGCGCCCCCCGGTTGTCCCAGGAGTTGCCGGCGCAGGCGATGGGGCCGTGGACGAGGTGGATCACGTCGGTAAGCGGCATCAGCACCACCCGGGCGCCGTCATAGGCGCAGGAGCGCTCGGTCCCCTCCCCCGGCTCCGATTTCTTGCAGAACTTGGGTGCGCCCGCGTCGTGGGTTTCGCATTCGGATACGTCGTAGTAGTCGGGCTTTGCCATGGCTGGAACCTCGAAGAGCGGAAACGAAAAAAGGCGCCGGCCATCTCTCGGATGGCCGGCGCCTTTGCCGGTGTCCCGTTTCTTGTTAGTGCGCTGCGTCTGACTGCTAAAGGGAATGCAGTGGCCGTGCCAAGCCCACGACGCACCGTAACGCACTGATTTATCGAGAATTACTATTCCAAGGTCGTGGCCGCCCCACCCATAATGCCCATTTATTGTGCATCATCGGCATTATCACTCCATCCCCCTCATACGTACCGGCATCTGCCGCACACGACACCCCCCGGGACGTGCCTATTCGAAATATTTGAGGAATTTGCCGTTATACACCAGGTGCCACCAATCGAACGCTTCGGCGACGTTATAGTGGAGGCGCGCCTCCAGAGCCTTGTTCGCCCGGATGAAGGCAAGGGTCAGCTCCTCTTTCACCGCCACGAAGTCGGAATGGGCGGTACACGGAGGGACGTGTCCCGAGACCCCCGTCGGATCCTGTATCGGTGCCATTTCGGTGTTGAACAGATGTGAAAGGATGCCGTGCATGTCCACGTCATACACAACAGACGATACCCCTTCCAGATATTTGGCGGTCACCAGCTCGAGATAAAAGGAGGAAATCGAGACCCCGGCAGAATATTTCCAGGCTTTCATGAGTCTTATGAGGTTCCTGACTCCCGGGCCCAGCCGCTGCTCAAGCGTCTTCAGGTACGCGCCGTGGGCCTCGGGGCTCGTCCTCATCCACCCCCCCGCAGGATTAGGCATCTCATAGACGCGGCAGCCGTTCGCCTCCGCGACCATGTCGGCCGGGATAACCACAGTAACATCCTTGGCGCCAACACCAAAAGCCACCCGCACTCCCGGCACCTGTTCACTCACTTCACCGTGGTGGAGATGAAAGTCGAGATAGTTTTTTATCTCGGAAACCGTCGCCGCGGAGTCCGCTTTCAATCTGTTCGTGGGTATGACGGCAAAATAATCATAATCACTGCAGCCGGTGATACAGGTCCCGTTGTGCAGAGAACCGGTTATGACGAAATCGTTCAGGCCATAGCCGGACCTCAGGAGGTTGGCCAGGGAGAGATGGAGCGTCTTCGAAGACTCCGCCTCCGTGTGGGTGGGGGTCACCCGATGGAGGAGCTCATTGAATCCCCTATTGACGGTTCGGGACATGCGTCACCTCCCGGAAGGCCCGGATGCCATCATCATCAACGCGCAACGCGGTCGCCATTCCCCATCTCTCCACCGCAGCGACTTCCATATGCCGTTCCCTCCGTCACCACGCAGAAAAGCCGTCCGATTCAGCACCCCCCTGACCCGAACGGCATCCATGCCACCAAAAGCATCCCTGCGCAGAAGCGGCAACGCAGACCAACCCGATCTGCCGCGACATTCACCGCCGATGCTGCCCAACCTACTCCTGCATCTGCCGCCCGTCAAGGTTTTACCGGTGAAGGGGATTGTCTGGCGCCCATAAGGAAAGGGGCGCGTTCCGATGAATCGCGCCCCCATATTCCCCCGATGCCTCGTTATCAGGCAGCACAGGCGCCACTCAGCCGAAACGGTAGACAAGGCGCCCCCCCTGATAGAGTTCGATGGGCCCATCCTGGGAGACCTTGATGACCTTCCCGAAGAAGGATGCCGCGCAGGCCGCCGTGGTCCTTCCTCCGCCGGTGACCACCTCACGGGCATGAGAGGTGTCGATGATGAAGCCGGTTTCCAGGAGCTTGCCGCTGCGGCTGAAGACCGTCATCCCGTCGGAGGAGAGGATGCGCAGGAGGGTTCCCGCCGCTTTCAGCTCGCCGATCGACCGTCCCCGGACCCCGCCGATGAGGAGCCGGCCGATCGGATCGTCTCCCCCCACCGATCCTTTCTTCAGGGGGGCCAGCTGCCTGACCCCGCGGTCATAGACGAGGACAACCGTTCCGTGCCGCAGCTTGGAAAGGGCGTAGAGCGTCCAGAGCAGATCGTCGGCGGCGGCCCCGTCGAGGCTCCCGGCAAGAAACGAGCGGACGATGTCGGGGTCGAAGATCGCCCACACGCCGCGGCGACGCACCAGGAGCTTGTCCGGGGTGATCATCACCTCGATCTCCGACGCCCCGTTGACCGTGACGGCAAAGGCACCGGAGCCGGCATTTCTAACGAGAGAGAAGATCTCCCGGTTGGTCAGCCGCTCCACATCGTTGTCCATGGCACCGCCGCCGGTCCTCATGATGCCGGTCACCTGCATCTGGATGTTGGCGACGAAGAAGAGGTTGGTGCCGTCGATGAAGCGGTAGGTCAGGGGGTTGTCGAAGAAGGCCGGGGTGATGGGCTCGGCGGGCTGCAGGGGGATAAGGGAGTGCTTGCGGTAGCGGAGCAGCCGCCGAAGCTCCGCCGGGGTGGTCCGGTGGACGATGAAGCCGGTGGTGGCCGGCTTTCCTTCATAGCGCTGGTAGGAGAGGTTCTTCAGGAGCTGGATCAGCTGCTGGATCGGCCAGAACCCCTTCCGGTGGTCTCCCCGCAGCGACCGGGCCACGGTGATGTCCATGATGGAGGCGAGAAGGGCCGTCCGGAAGTGGGCGGCGTACCCTTCCTGCCGGAAGCCGGAGTAGAGAGCCGAAAACGCCGTGAGGAGCTCGCGGCAGAAGGACTCCTCGGTGCGGGTGAAGGGGAGGGTTTCCCGGCGGGCCGTGAAGAGGTAGCGGCGGTCCTCGATCGTGACGACCACGTTGATGGTGGTTTTCTCCCCCTTTTCCCCCTTCCCTTCGGGGACGAGGTCCACCGAGGCCCCTCCGAGAAAGGATTCAAGGTTCCCCCGTATGGCATCGAACACGGCAATCGGCATGGTCGCTCCCGGTCTGCGGATGGTCCTGTTTCGAGAATTCTAGCAGCAACGCGGTGGAGAGACAATCATCGATCACCGGTGGTCCGGCATCGGACGGTCCGCCATGCTCGAAAAAAAAGGGACACGCCCCGGAATCCGGGACCTGTCCCCACTTCAGCTGCAGTCAGAACGTGGCAGTTACCGCATCATCTCGAAGAACTGGTCGTCGCAGGTGTCGTCGGTGATGTCGATGAACTTGTTGCAGATCGCCGTCACCATGTTGAGGACCCCTTGGTAACCGATGAGCGGGTAGCGGTGCAGGTTTACCCGGTCGAAGATCGGGAAGCCGAAGCGGAAGAGCGGAATCTTCGCGTCGCGGGCGATGAACTTGCCGTGGGTGTCGCCGATGATGGCGTCCACGGGGTCGGTCATGAGAAGGCTGCGCATGTGCCAGAGGTCTTTGCCCATGTAGATCTTCCCCTGCTTCCCGTACAGGGAGGAGTCGAGGAGCGCCTGGATCTCCTTCTCCACCTTCTTGCTCCCCTTGCTGCAGAGGATGTGGGAGGGGATCGCCCCCATCTCCAGGAGGAAGGAGACGTAGCCGAGGAGCTGGTCAGGGTCGCCGTAGAGGGCGAATTTTTTCCCGTGGATATACTGGTGGGCGTCGGTCATGGCGTCCACGGCCCGGCCGCGCTCGGCCTTGAGGCTCTCGGGAACCGGCTTGCCGGTGAGCTCGGCAATCTTCAGCAGGAACGCATCGGTCTTGGCAATGCCGAGGGGCATCGGTATGGCCGCATGCTTGCCGGCGTAGTTGTCCTTGAGCCAGGCGTAGGTCTTCGTGGCCGAGAAGGGACCGAGGTTGATGGTCGCCTTGCCGTTGATGGAGTCGGCCGCGTCGTCCAGCTTCGTCCCGCCGGGGTAGATCCGGTAGGTGCCGTCCAGGGGCGAATCGAAGACTTCGGAGATGTCGCCCAGGATGGTGTAGGGAACGCCGAAGGCATCGAAGATCCGCTTGTACTCCCGGAAGTTGCCGGTGTTGGCGTCAAAGCCGGGGATCAGGTTGATCTTGCCGGTGCAGCGCCCTTCCACCTTCTTCCCGTCTGTCAGGGTCTGGAGGATGGAAAGGAGCATGACGTCATAGCCGTGGACATGGGAGCCGTTGAAGCTCGGGGTATTGGCGTAGGGGGTCGGCATGTCGGCCGGCACGATCCCCTTGTTGCGGGCGTTCTTGAGGAACGCGGTCAGGTCGTCCCCGATGATCTCCGGCATGCAGGAGGTGAAGACGGGGACCATCTTCGGCTTGTAGAGGGCGATGGCGTTCTCCAGCCCCTCGTGGAGGTTGTTCTGGCCGCCGAACACCGCGCCGTCCTCGGTCATGGCGTCGGAAACGGCCGGAGCCGGCTCGCGGAAGTGGCGGTTGAGGGTGGAACGGTAGTAAGAGGCGCACCCCTGGGAGCCGTGGACGAAGGGGAGCGACCCTTCGAAGGCATGGGCCACCAGTTCGGCCCCCAGCGGCTGGCAGGCGTGGGGAGGCATGACCACCAGCGCCTCGCGCTTGAAGTTGAGTTCCTTGTACTCTTCGGTGTTGATCCATTCCTTGACCCGCTCGATCTCTTCGGCAGGGGTCTCAGTAACCGGCTTGACAGCTAATCCAAGATTGTTTCCCATTGTCGTATCTCCTTTCGACCGGAACTCATCCGTTCACGGACGATTCAATTCAAAATCTCGCCACAGAGTCACGGAGTCACAGAGTTTCACAGAGAAACAGAAATGCAAAAATTATATGTTAGTCATTTAAGACACTTACGCATTTCCCTGTGACTCTGTGTCTCTGTGGCAGGTTTTAGAATGGCGCCTTCACCAGTTCCCACGTGGGGCTATTAATCGCCATGTCGATATCCCGGGCAAAGATCGGGAACCCTTTGTAGCCGTGGTAGGGACCGGAGTAGTCCCAGCTGTGCATCTGGCGGAAGGGGAGCCCCATCTTCTGGAAGACGTACTTCTCCTTGATGCCGGAGGCGACCAGGTCGGGCTTTATGGTATGGGCAAACAGCTCCAGCTCCAACTCGGAGGCATCATCGAACACCACCGTGGCGTCGGGCATCTCCGGCGCGGTCCGGTCATAATCGTCGGTGTGGGCGAACTCGTAGCCGGAACCGACGCAGACCATCCCCAGGTCCTCGTAGGCGCCGATGGTGTGACGCGGACGCAGGCCGCCGACGTAGATCATCACCTTCTTCCCGTCCAGGCGCGGTTTCACCTCGTCGATAATCGCCTGACAGACCGGGTCGTACTTGGCGATGACCGCCTCCACCTTCTCCTTGATGGTGTCGTCGAACAATTCGGCCAGCTTGCGGAGGCTCTCCCTGATCTTGGTGGGGCCGAAGAAGTTCAGCTCGATCCAGGGGATGCCGTATTTCTCTTCCATGACCTTGCACATGTAGTTCATGGAGCGGTAGCAGTGGATGACGTTGAGCTTCACCTGGTGGGTGGCGGCAATCCGCTCCATCTCGCCGTCGCCGGTCCAGACCGCCTTCACGTTGAAGCCGCACTCTTCCAGGAGTGGTTTCGTCGACCAGGCGTCGCCGCCGATGTTGTACTCGCCGATGAGGGCGATGTCATAAGGGCCGATCGGCTCGGCGAACTCGCGGGTCTCGATGATGTAGTCACGGATGGTGTCGTTGGAGATGTGGTGCCCCAGCGACTGGGAGACGCCGCGGAATCCTTCGCAGTTACACGGGATGATCGGGATGTCCAGCTCCTTGGAGGTCGTCTTCGCCACGGCGTTGATGTCGTCGCCGATGAGGCCGACCGGGCACTCGGAGAGGACCGAAATCCCCTTGGCCAGCGGGAAGAGCTCCTTGGCCTCGCCGAGCAGCTGCTTCAGCTTCTTGTCGCCGCCGTAGACGATATCCTTCTCCTGGAAATCGGAGGTGAACTGCATGCCGAACTGGTCAACCCCGAGGGTTCCGGACATCAGGTTACGCCGGGTGCCCCAGGAGTACCAGCCGCAGCCGACCGGACCGTGGGAGACGTGGACCATATCGCGGATCGGGCCCCAGACGACCCCCTTAGCGCCGGCGTAAGCGCAGCCGCGGGCGCTCATGACGCCGGGAACGGTCTTCTTGTTGGACTTGACGCAAGCCGAGCCGCTCGCCTGATCGTTGGGGGCCAGGTGCGGCGCCCGCTTCTTGCGGCCCTTTTCCGGATAGACCTCAAGGACCTTATCGATCATCCCCTGGGTCGACTCCTTGGTAATCCCGTCGACCGTGGTTATACCTTCAGTTTTTTCAAGTGCATTGGACATATGGATAACCCCTTTCAAAACCTGCCACGGAGGCACGGAGCCACAGAGTTACACAGAGAAAACGCAAACCAATCCAACTCCCTCTATACGGTTTTCTCCGTGTCTCCGTACCTCTGTGGCGGATTTTCGTCTCTATTTCGTCGCCGCTTCGGCCACGCCCACGATGCTCTCGTCCTCGGCCTCCATGATGCCGAACTCCATGAGGAGGTCTTCCAGCTCTTCCATCTCCAGCGGAGTCGGCACGACCAGCATCTTGTTGTCGAGGATCTTCTGGGCAAGGGTGCGATACTCGTTTGCCTGCGGATGATCCGGAGAGTACTCGATGACGGTCATCCGGCGCAGTTCGGCGCGCTGGACCTGATTGTCGCGGGGGACGAAATGGATCATCTGGGTGCCGAGCTTCTTGGCCAGGGCCTCGATCAGCTCGTCTTCCCGGTCGGTCTTGCGGGAGTTGCAGATGAGGCCGCCGAGACGGACCTTGCCGGAGGAGGAGTACTTGAGGATACCCTTGGCGATGTTGTTGGCGGCGTACATGGCCATCATCTCGCCGGAGCAGACGATATAAATCTCTTCGGCCTTGTTCTCGCGGATCGGCATGGCGAACCCGCCGCAGACGACGTCGCCGAGAACGTCATAGAAGACGAAGTCGAGATCCGGGGTGTAGGCGCCGTTCTCTTCAAGGAAGTTGATGGCGGTGATGACGCCGCGGCCGGCACAGCCGACGCCCGGCTCGGGGCCGCCCGACTCGACGCACTTGACATCGCCATAGCCGACCTTCAGCACGTCATCAAGCTCCAGATCCTCAACCGTGCCGAGTTCGCGAACCAGATCCATGACCGTGGACTGGGCCTTTGCGTGGAGGATCAGGCGGGTGGAGTCGGCCTTGGGGTCGCAGCCGACGATCATCACCTTCTTGCCCAGCGATGCCAGGCCCGCCACCGTATTCTGGGTCGTCGTGGACTTGCCGATGCCACCTTTGCCGTAAATCGCGATCTGTCTCATGTTCCGTCTCCTTTCGTCCACTCATCCGTGGACCGTCTGGGAATGTGCGGGGCAACAAAAAAGGCGCCCCATTCGTGATAATGGCGGCGCCTTTGCCTAGGTCCTTCGATGCAATGAATACGTCAGCGTATTCGATGATTCGATCTTTGTTAACCTGGTAATTAGCATTGAGCATGCCAACCCAGAATACTTTGATTTTACTGAGTTTTATCTCCCAGCTCCTAACGAGCGAGCCTCATTGCGGTGCAGATGCCCAACATTTAATCACCAATCCAACTACAATCCCTCCCGGAACTTCTTTCGTCAACACCGACGCAATTTCTGCTTAAAAAATAGAACGGGGCACCGTCCACCATCGGTGCCCCGTTCTCCGGTCCGTCCCCCGCCGGCTACTCCGTCAGCAGGATCGCCTCGGCGATCTGACGCATGCTCTTGCGCTTGTCCATGGCCAGCTTCTGCATCCTGCGGAATGCCTCGGGCTCGGAAAGTCCCTGTTTTTGCATCAGGATCCCCTTGGCCTTTTCGATGACCTTGCGGCTCTCCAGGGTCTCCTTCAGGTCCTCCACCTGCTCCTTGAGGGTTTCCACCTCGTCGGCGTGGGCGCAGGCAACCTCGATGGCGGGCCAGAGGTCCTGCTCCCGGAACGGCTTGGTCAGGATGCCGCCGATGCCGCTCTCCTTGGCCCGCTTCACCGTGTCGGGATCATAGCATGCCGTGAGGAGAATGATGGGGATCTTCAGCTTCCGGCGGATGTCGCGGGCGGCGGTTACACCGTCCTTCTTCGGCATGGAGACGTCGAGGATCGCGATGTCGGGGAGCTTGTCCAGGGCGAGCCGCACTGCCTCCTCACCGTCGCCGCACTCTACGATTTCATCGAATCCAAGTTCCGCAAGCTTACTTTTTAAGCTCATCCTGATTATCGGCTCATCGTCGCACACCAGGGCTTTTCGCAATGAAATCACCACCTTAAATTGTATTTTCCGGACCCAACCTCTCTAACCAGCAAAAAACTCAGCATAAACCGTTCCAATGAACGGCGCCGGTCCGCCCATTGATAATTCTTTACAACGTCGCTCAGCGTGCCAGAATAGGAAGGACGTCACGCCACGCATACCACTCCACGGAGGAGTTTCATGAAGAAGAAGGTGGTCATCATCGTGCTTGTTCTGCTCGCTGCCGCAGTCGCGCTCTGGTTCGCGACCAGCCGGCGCTCCCCCAGCGACGGGTCGATCGCAGTCTCGGGGAATATCGAGGTGACCGACGTGGAGGTGAGCTTCAAGGTTCCGGGGAAGGTGCGCGAGCGGCTCGTCGACGAAGGCGAGACGGTGAAAGCGGGACAGGTGGTGGCGCGGCTGGACGACGAAGACCGGCGGCTGGAGGTCGCCCAGCAGGAGCGGCAGGTGGAGGGGCTGGCGGCGGCCCTGCGGGAGCAGGAAAACGGTTTTCGGCGGGAAGAGATCGCCCAGGCCGACGCCGCGGTGACGCGCGCCCGGGCCGATGCCGACCGGCTGGAGACCGATTTTGTACGCCAGGAGGCCCTCTACCGGCGCGAGGTCATCCCCCGGCGTGACTTCGACGCGGTCAAGGCCGCCCGCGATTCGTCCCGGGCGCTGCTGCGCGAGACCGAGGCACGGCAAGAGCTGATGCACCGGGGCCAGCGCCGCGAACGGATCGACGCCGCCCGGGCCCAGTTCAGGCAGGCCCAGGAGACCCTGGCGCTGACCAGGACCCGCCTCGGCTACACCACCCTCGCCTCACCCACGGCAGGGCTGGTACTCTCGAAGCATGTGGAGCCGGGAGAGCAGGTGGTGGCCGGAACGCCGGTCATCACCGTGGGCGACGTCACCAACACCTGGCTGCGGGCCTACATCGCCGAGACCGACCTGGGGCGGATCAAGGTGGGACAGAAGGCGCGGATCAGGACCGACACCTGGCCCGACCGGCGCTACGAGGGGACCGTCACCTTCATCTCCCCCGAGGCCGAGTTCACGCCGAAGAACGTGCAGACCGAAAAGGAGCGGGTAAAACTCGTCTACCGGATCAAGATCACCATCCCGAACCCGAAGATGGAGCTCAAGCCGGGGATGCCGGCGGACGCCGAGATCATCACCCGCTAGAACCTTCCCCATGGACGCCATCCACACCGACAACCTCACCAAGCGCTTCGGCGACCTCACCGCCGTGGACGGCCTTACCCTCACCGTGGCGCCGGGCGAGCTCTTCGGCCTCGTCGGCTCCGACGGGGCGGGGAAGACCACCACCATGCGGATGCTCTGCGGGATCATGGACCCGTCAGGCGGCGAGGCGCGGGTGCTCGGCCGCCACACGGTGCGGGAGGCGGAGGCGATCAAGGACGAGATCGGCTACATGAGCCAGCGTTTCGGCCTCTATCCCGACCTTACGGTGCTCGAGAACATCCACTTCTATGCCGACATCTACGGCATTCCCCGCCGGGGGCGTGACGAAAAAATAGACAGACTGCTTGCCTTCAGCAACCTCACGCCGTTCCGGCGCCGTCAGGCGGGCAACCTCTCCGGCGGCATGAAGCAGAAGCTCGGCCTTGCCTGCGCCCTGATCCATACCCCGCAGGTCCTCTTCCTGGACGAACCGACCAACGGGGTCGATCCGGTCTCGCGCCGGGATTTCTGGCGCATCCTCTACCAGCTCCTGCGGGGGGGAGTCACCATCTTCGTCACCACCGCCTACCTGGACGAGGCGGAGCGCTGCAACCGGGTGGGGCTGATCCACAAGGGGCGGCTGCTGGCCTGCGACGCCCCTCGCCGGCTCAAGGGGCTCATGCGGGGGACGATCCTCGAAGTCCGCACCGATGCCGCCCGGCAGGCGGGTCGCATCCTGCGCACGGGACTCGACGGCACCACCTCCGTGGGGCTTTTCGGCGACCGGGTCCATGTGGTGACCGACACGCCGGACCAGACATGCTCAGCCATCGAGGCACTCATGGCGCGGGAGGGGGTCGCCCTCCGGGGGCTGCACTCCATCGAACCGACCCTGGAGGATGTCTTCGTCTCGGTCCTCTCCGCTACGGAGGGTGCGCGATGACCGGCACCGATTACGCCGTCACCATCCGGGAGCTGGAGCGCCGCTTCGGAGACTTCACCGCCGTGAACCGGATCAGCCTCGACGTGCGCCGGGGGGAGATCTTCGGCTTCCTCGGCCCCAACGGGGCGGGAAAGTCGACCACCATCCGGATGCTCTGCGGCATCCTCCCCCCCAGCGCCGGCAGCGGCACCGTGGCCGGCTTCGACATCGTCCGCGACGCCGAGGAGATCAAGAAGAACATCGGTTACATGAGCCAGAAGTTCTCCCTCTACGAAGACCTGACCGTGGAGGAGAACATCGACTTCTACGCCGGCATCTACAAGATCCCGGACGGGAAGCGGCGGGAGCGGAAGGAGTGGGTGATCGGGATGGCGGGCCTTGCCGAGCACCGCCGCAGCCGCACCGCCATCCTCTCCGGCGGCTGGAAACAGCGTCTGTCGCTGGGGTGCGCCATTCTCCACGAGCCTCCCATCGTCTTTCTCGACGAGCCGACCTCCGGCGTGGACCCGATCAGCCGCCGCAGTTTCTGGGATCTGATCTACCGCCTCGCCGGCGGCGGGGTCACGGTCTTTGTCACTACCCATTACATGGACGAAGCCGAGTACTGCGACCGTCTCGCCCTCATCTACCGGGGGGAAATCATCGCCCTCGGCACTCCGGAGGAGCTGAAGACCGACCGGATGACCGAGGAGATCGTGGAGGTGGCCTGCGACCGACCACAGGAACTAATGGAGGAGATCGAGACGATCCCCGGCGTGAAGCATGCGGCACTCTTCGGCCGGGGACTCCACGTGGTGACCGGTGACGCCGGGGGAGCGGTGCCGGCCATCGGCCGGATCCTCACCTCTCGGGGTGTCGAGGCAGAGCGGATCGAGAAGATCGTCCCGTCGCTGGAGGATGTCTTTGTCTCCCTCATCGAGGCCCGCGATCGGGAAGAAGGCGCACAACGGGAGTTCACCCGATGAGGATTCAGCGGATCAGAGCCGTGGCCCGCAAGGAGTTCATCCACGTTTTCCGGGACATCCGGAGCCTCATCATGGGGATCGCCATCCCGATGATGCTCCTCTTCCTCTTCGGCTACGCCCTCACCCTCGACGTGGACAACGTCCCCCTCATGGTTTGGGACCAGAGCGGCACCCCGGCAAGCCGCGATCTGGTGAGCCGGTTCAGCGGCTCGCGCTATTTCTCCCTTACGGGGTACGCCACCGACTACCGGGAGATCGAGCGGGCCATCGACCGCCGCGACGCCCTCATGGCCATCGTCATCCCCCGGGGCTTCGCCGAAAACCTCCGGGCGGGACGCCCCGTCCGGGTCCAGGCCGTCGTCGACGGGAGCGACTCCAACACCGCCACTACCGCGCTGGGCTACGCCGAGTTCATCACGGCAGGCTACAGCAGCGGCATCGCCCTGGAGCAGAGCCGGCGCGCCACCACCGACCTTCCCCGCCCTCCCCTCTCCCTTGAACCCCGGGTCTGGTTCAATGCCGATCTGGTCTCACGCAACGCCATCGTTCCCGGCCTCATCGCGGTCATCATGATGGTCATCGCCGCGCTCCTCACCTCCCTCACCGTGGCGCGGGAGTGGGAGACCGGCACCATGGAGCAGCTCATCTCCACCCCCCTCACCGGCGCGGAGCTGATCGTCGGCAAGCTCGTCCCCTACTTCTGCATCGGCCTCTTCGACCTTGTCGTCTCCCTCCTGGCCGGACGCTTCATCTTCCAGGTGCCGATGCGCGGCGAGCGACCGCTGCTCCTGGCCACCGCCATCCTCTTTCTCCTCGTGGCACTGGCCCTGGGGGTCTTCATCAGCATCGTCGGCAAAAGCCAGTTCGCCGCCAGCCAGTTCGCCATGGTGGCAACGCTGCTCCCCGCGTTTCTCCTGTCGGGGTTCGTCTTCCCCATCGCCAACATGCCGCTTCCGCTCCAGGCGATCACCCATGCCATTCCGGCCCGTTACTTCGTCACCATCCTGCGGGGGCTCTACCTGAAAGGGGTGGGGCTCACGGTGCTGGCAGGCGACATCCTCTTCCTCGCCGTATTCGGGGCCCTCGTCTTCGCCCTGGCGGTGCTGAAGTTCCGCAAGAGGATCGGGTAGGCCATGTTCGGGCGCCTGGAGACCATGCTCATAAAGGAGGCAATCCAGATCCTCCGGGACCCGAAGATGCGGTTCATCATCCTCGTCATCCCGGCGGTTCAGATCACCCTCTTCGGCTATGCGGTCAACACCGACGTCACCCATATCGCCACCGCGGTATGTGACCGGGACAACAGCGCCACGAGCCGCGACCTGGTGGCGCGGCTGGAACGCTCCGGCTATTTCGACGTCGTGCGGCGGGTGGAACGGGAGGAGGAAATCCGCGCTCTCCTCGACCGGGGGACGGTGCGGGCCGCCGTGCAGGTGAACCGTGGGTTCGAAGAGGCGATCCGCGCCGGACGGACGGCACCGCTCCAGATCATCGTCGACGGCACCGACCCGAGTACCGCCCGGATCGTCGTGAGCTACTCGGTGAAGATCGCCGAGCGTTTCAGCGACCAGATCCGGGCTGAACATCTCGTGCGGCAGGGAGGACGGGCGACGGAAGGGGGGCGGGTTGAACTGGAAAGCCGCGCCTGGTTCAACGACAATCTGGAAAGCCGCAACTTCTACGTGCCGGGGGTCATCGCCTCCATGGTCCTCATCACCACCATGATGCTTTCCAGCATGGCGGTGGTGCGGGAAAAAGAGATCGGCACCATGGAGCAGATCATCGTCACACCGATCCAGCGCTGGGAATTCATTGTCGGCAAGCTCGTGCCGTTCGCCATCGTCGGCTACATCAATGTTATCATCGTCACCGGGGTCGCCCTCTTCTGGTTCAGGGTCCCGCTGCGGGGGAGCGTCGCACTGCTGGTAGGATCGACGGCCCTTTTCCTGATGAGCACCCTTGGCTTCGGGCTTTTTATCTCCACCCTGAGCAGGACCCAGCAGCAGGCGATGATGAGCTCCTTCATGTTCACCTTCCCGGCGATGCTTCTTTCGGGCTTCGCCTTCCCCATCGAGAATATGCCCCGCAGCATCCAGTACGCCACCTACCTGAACCCGCTCCGCTACTATCTGGTCATCGTCCGGGGGATCTTTCTCAAGGGGATCGGCCTCGAAATTCTCTGGCCGCAGGTGACGGCGCTGGCGCTGCTCGGCGGCACGATCCTCGTCTTTGCGGTGGGCCGCTTCAGGAAAACGGTGGGGTAGGTCAAGATGACAAAAGGGCGCCACGGATTGCTCCGCAGCGCCCTTCATCACAAAGAGTCCATTCGGGAGTCAGGATTTTCCCGCTGACTTCCTCCCCTTTGCCTTGGCTGTCTTTTTCAACTCCCCGACAATCTCGTCCACCTCTTCGAACCCTTCGGCGTAGAACCGTTCCTCCTCCGGCTCCAACTGGTAGAGCAGCTTCAAAAACTCTCCGGCGTGGACCCGCTCCTCATCGGCAACGTCGCGCAGGACGGCCTGGGCCAGGGCATTGTCAGTCGATTCGGCCAGCTGCATGTAGAGCTGGATCGCTTCATACTCGGCCGACACCATAAAGCGGATGGCGCGCACCAGTTCAGCATGGGTCAGCTTTCTGTCGGCAGCACGGCCGGCAAACGGTGATCCAAAGTCAGGCATGGGGTCCTCCTCGTCCTTGCATTAAGGGATTAACTGCTCGACAGCGCATTCTTCCCACCACCGCCTACCAGTCCAGGCCGAATCATCTCAGGCAACCCCCATCGCCCGGTCGACGACCTCATATCGAACCGTCGTGGTTGAAGAGCGACGGCTTGCCGAGTGGGCGAGTCCTCCCACCTTGCGAAACATTTCATCAACGCCGGCGGGGGGTACCATGAAGGTGGTAGCCCCGATGCCGAAGGGGACCTGCCAGCGGTTCTCACTCAACAAGGCGGCAAGCTGTTCCTGGAGTTTTTTTACGACCACCCGTCCAGATTCGTTGGGTGTCTCGGGGAGCATCACCGCAAAGGTTGCGAAGTCGAGTCGCGCCGCCATGTCGGTTCCCCTTACCGCCGCCCGGACCACACCGGCGACGGACCTCAGCAATGAGGAAAGGTGCTCCGAGTCCCCCGCCGACCTCACCGTCGCCAAGTCGAACTCAATAATCGCCAGGGTAAACGGATGCTCATAGCGCTCCGAGCGCCGAATCTCGACGAGTGCCAGCTCCTGGAAGAATATGCCGCTCAGCATGCCCGTGAGCGGATCCAGACGGGTCATCAGCTTACGATAGTCGTGAGCAGAGCGGAGCGCGGCAAAGAGCATGACGAAGATGAGAAAAAGGCCGGCTTGTAGGGTGAGATTCCAGAGCTGGACACCAAAGGGTCCTGGATCGTGAGGATCGTACCTGTTAACGGCATACCAGATGCCGGAACAGCAAAATGCTGCAACGAAACCATTGCGGCGGGACCCCGACCACGTGATGAGCGCCAAGGGGATAAGGTAGAAGGGTTCACTGGTGAGTTGCTTGGTTAGATAGTCCACAAGCCCCACCAGGACTATCAATACATACCCAAGAGCGACAAACCCCTGACGTGACTGCCTGTCAAGATACTCAGCGACTTCTTTCATCATTGCCTCTGCCCGGACATCAAACATTGTTATTTCAATAAATAGCAGAGTATACAACAAGATTCAATTCCAGATTGAGTAGCAAGGAGAGAAGTGGGTAAAAGAGGAGAGAATATGGAGATAGAGAGGTGAGACGCGAAACGCCCCCCCTGAGGACAGGGGGGGCGTTTGTAAAAAACTCCCGGCGGCGACCTACTCTCCCACACCGCTACCAGTGCAGTACCATCGGCCCAGAGGGGCTTAACTTCCGTGTTCGGGATGGGAACGGGTGTGACCCCCTCGGCATAGCCACCGAGAAACCTTAGAAATGTATCTTGGGCAATTGCATTTATGCGAGATCGAGAGCGTTAGGGAGTGATTCAATATGACGGGGGTGGGGTTGCCACCCCCGCGAGTATAGTTTTTTATGGTCAAGCCTCACGGCCGATTAGTACCGGTCAGCTGAACGCATTGCTGCGCTTACACACCCGGCCTATCAACGTTGTGGTCTACAACGGGCCTACAGGGGACTCGCGTCCCGGGGATACCTAATCTTGAAGGAGGCTTCCCGCTTAGATGCTTTCAGCGGTTATCCTTTCCGTACATAGCTACCCAGCGACTGCTCCTGGCGGAACAACTGGAACACCAGAGGTACGTCCATCCCGGTCCTCTCGTACTAAGGACAGCTCTTCTCAAGTA